>JAYVUQ010000421.1:0-5971 GCA_043787785.1 Bryobacteraceae bacterium | reverse complement strand
CAAACGCGGGGAAGTTGCCGGAGAGGCTGACGTTGCCCCGATAGGCGGCGACGTTGACGAAGACGCCGAGGACAATGGCGGTGCAGGACTTGGTGAGGTCGGCGGCGAGTTCGGCGAGTTCTGCCTTGGGCACGGCGGCATCGAGCCAATGGGTCTTCATGGACGGCGTGCGCGCTTGGGCCTCTTCAATGAGGCGACGGCCTTGGAGGGAATAACGGCCTTCGGCGAGCGCCAGCAGGCAGGCCTGGGCGGGTTCGCGCAAGGGGACGAGGTTGGCGGAGTTGCGCAGCAGGGTGACGGCATGGTCGGCCACGCTTTGGGCGCTTTCGGCGAAGGCGGGCGAATCCACTTGCTCACTGACCAGTTCGACGTCAACGAGGCGCTGCTTATGGAGCCCGAGACGGACCTTGGCGGCCAGCAGGCGAGCGACGCTGTCGCGGACTTGATCTTCGGTGAGGCGGCCACTTTCAATGGCTTGAAGGACGGCCTGGATGGCTTGCTCTGGCCGGGGGGACATCAGCAGGACATCGGCACCGGCTTCGAGGGCGCGCACGGCCGCTTCACCGGCGGCAAACTGCCGGGTGAGGCCTTGCATGTCCATGGCATCGGTAACGATGAGGCCACGGAAGCCGAACTCTTTGCGCAGGAGATCGGTGAGCACCTTGCGGGAAACGGTGGCGGGAATTTCGGCGGGCTCAATAGCGGGCACGCTGAGGTGCGAGGTCATGACGGAGTCGACACCGGCTTGGATGGCGGCGCGAAAAGGGACAAACTCGAGCGAGTCGAGCCGGGCGCGGTCGGCGGTGACGACGGCCAGGGCCATGTGGGTATCGGTCGCGGTGTCGCCATGGCCGGGGAAGTGCTTCACGGTAACCAGCACCTGGGAGCGCGGATCGGAATGCGCGCCCTCAATGAAAGCTTTGACGTGGGCGGCGACGTCGTCGGGGCGCTCGCCGAAGGAGCGGGTATTGATGGTGGGATTTTCCGGGTTGTTATTGACGTCGGCGGAGGGGGCAAAGATCCAGTGGACGCCCAAGGCGCGCGCTTCGCGGGCGGTGGCATAGCCTTCGAGCCGGGTGGCCTTTAAGTCGTTGGCGGCACCGTAGGCCATCGCATGGGGAAACTTGGTGGTATTCGACACGCGCATGCTGGCGCCACGTTCAAAGTCGCCGCCGACAATCAGCGGGACCTTGGCGACCTTCTGCATGCGATTCAGAAAAGCAGCCATGGCGTGGGGCTCGGCATTGCGGGCCTGGCCATTGACGACGCGGTTGATGACGATCATGCCGCCGACGCCGACGTCCTGCACGAGTTGGACGTAACGGCGGAAGTCGAGGGACTGGGAGCTGTGGGCTTCGCCGAAGCAGGGGACGATGACCAGTTGGGCGACTTGGTCGCGAAGGGTCATCGCATGCATCCAGCGCTGCACTTCAGCGCCGGCGTTGGCGGGGGGCGCGAGCGGCTTTGCCGGGGGGCGAGACTTGCTGGTGGCGAGGGGGCGCTTGGTTGCGGACTTTACGGGCGGCTTTGGCGGGGCACCTGCAAGGAGTGTCGGGGCGAGGCACACCACGACCAGGGTCAAGGATTGGAACATGGGGATTAGATTTGAGTATACGGGGTTTGATGGGCGGCAGGCATAGGCCTGTGGGATGTGGGTGGCATGCAGAATGTGAGGAGGCAGGGTGAATGTGCCCACACCGCTCACGCGGTGGGCTGGTTAGCGGTGGGCGCGGGTGGTGGATTTAGCCGAGCCAGCCCCGGCTGCGGCTGCGGCGGCGATGGGCTTGCGGGCGGGCTTGCGGTTGAGGAGGCGCTTGACGGCGCGGACAAGGTGAGTGATTTCGTTAGCGCTTTTTTGGATAACGATGTCGGCACCGGTGTTGGACTCGTGCAAGCCCAGGGCGTCCGCAAAGCCGGAGATCAGCACGACCGGGAGAGCCGCGTTGCGGGTGCGCAGTTCGCGGATAAAGTCCGCACCACTCATGCCGGAAAGTTGATAGTCAGTGATAACCATCTGGAAAGGAAAGCGGCCGAAGAGATCGAGGCCCGTCTCAGCCGAGTCGCTGGTTTTGACGGTATACCCGGCTTCTTGAAGCACAGACTTGCGCGCGGCGAGACCGGATTTGTTACCGTCCACCAGCAAGAGCAAAGCGGAAGAGGACGGCGAAGAAGATTGCAGGCCACTCATGTAAACCATCGCACGGTAACATCGCTGAAACATGCATGTCAATCAATTTCGTATCGGCATCAAAAGAGGCTAGATGTTTCGCTTGACTTGCCTACAGGAAATCCCAGGCGAACACTACTCCACTTCCCGCGGGGCGTTATAGCCAATTTTTGCCACAATTTGATACTTCACGGCTTTGCCCTTTTCGTCGGTGACGCGTAAGGGCTCGTTGGTGGCGGGGTTCACCAGTTCCACTTTGATCTTGCGGAACTTTCCATCGCGGGCCTGATTGGTAGGCGTGTAGGAGATGGAGTACTGGTTGCGCAACGCATTGTGGACGGAGCCGAAGATGCCGCGGTATTCGGCAATGAAACGCGGAAAAAAGGCCATGCCGCCAGTCTCTTTGGCAAAGGTGCGAACCTGGTTGTCGGCTTGGAGGAAGTCCAGGCGGGCGATGGGCCCCATGGCACCACGGGCGTCCATAATCTCGCGCATGGCTTGGAGGATGCTCATGCCATAGACGGGCACGCCAGCGGCTTGTAGGCGCTTGCGGCACTGATCGAAGGTCATCTTGGAGAAGGTGTCGACGCCGGAGCCGATATAGAGGATGGCCTTGCGGCCCTCAATCTCGCTCATGCGCTCCGCCGTATCGACCAGCGCATCGTACATGTTCGATTCGGAGAACGCGGCAATGCGGAGCCGTTGGAGGGCTTCCTGGGCCTTGCGGCGATCGGTGGAAAAGTCCGAGAGGATTTCGGGGCGCAGGTCGAAGGCGACGACAGCGACAAAGTCTTCGGGCTTCAGGGTTTCGACAAAGCCGTAGACAGCGGTGAGGGTCTCATACCAGCCTTGTCCCCAATATTGTTGAAAGAGGTTGGAGAACTCGATGACCAGGGCGATCGTCATGGGCGCTTCCCCCATGGCGAACTGCGACACTTGCTGGGGCGCGCCATCTTCGAGGATGCGGAAGTTGCCTTTGGGAATACCGGGAATGAAACGGCCGCGGTTGTCGAGCACGGCCACGTCGACGGAGACGGTGGTGGAGTCGCTTTTGAAAGTGGGCACGCCGTCAGGCAGCGATTCGCCGGCGGACTTCTTCTTAAGTTTGCTCTCGATCGGGGCGCGCTCGGGCTCGGGCGCGTCACCCTTCTTGCGAGGCCGCGCAACGGTATCGGAGCCCTCCTTCTTGGGGCCGGGCTGGGACCAGGCGGGGGTTAACAGGGACAGGGTAGCAATGAACAGCAGAGAATGGCGGACGCGCATCTGCAAATACTCCTTAGCGGGGACTCACCCAATACTACTGTAGACGGCGCGGAACCCGGTTTGGGTTGCGCGTGCGACTTTGCCCGGCGGCGAAAGCAGGTGCGCCGCCGAGGAGCGGGATCAGTTTCGCGCGCACCTCGCGCAATTCGGCGATCGAGCCGGCGAGGATCACTCCACCGCCCGGCGCACTAACCAGGACTTCGAAAGGATAGCCCTTCTCTTGGGTCGTCATAGGGCAACAAACCATGAGCCCGGTCTTATCGTTTTATGATGCGGGGCTAACGACTACGTCTACTTCTTCATCCAACTGGAGGCACATCGATTGCATCACGGCCGACGGAATCCGCACGGCCGCGCTGTTACCCCTTTTTTCGACGGTTGATCTCATGAGCGTACATGTAGATACAGTTAATACCTTATGAATGGTAAAGGATGGGCTGTCAATGCCAGCCTACGGCTGGTCACCAGCGGCGGGGCGAGCCACGGGCTCTTTTTCGAGAAAAGGAATTCCACGCTCCATCCAATCCGGCTTCGACGCGCCCTTCAGGTTGAAGTCGAAGAACTCCTGCAGGCGGCGGGCGTAGTCCTTTTGGTTCACGCGGCGGCGGAGCCCGTGGGGCTCGCCGTTGTAGCTGAACAGGTAGACCTCTTTCTCCAAACGCCGAAGCGCCAGGTAGTACTCGATTCCCTGATACCACGGCACCGCGTCATCGGCATCGTTGTGGACCATCAACAAAGGCGTGGTGACCTTGTCGGCCTGGAAGATGGGCGAATTTTCGAGGAAACGGAGCGGGTATTGCCAGGGCGTGCCGCCGATGCGGCTTTGGGTGCGCTCGTATTGGAACTGGCGCGGAATGCCGGGGCCCCAACGAATGCCGTTGTAAGCGCTGAACATGTTGGCGACGGGCGCGCCGGCGGCGGCGGCCTTGAAGCGCTTGGTTTGGCCCAGCATGTAGGCAATCTGATAACCGCCCCAGCTGTGTCCCTGAATGCCGATGTTATCCTCATCAACGCCACCTTTGGCGACGACGGCGTCGATCGCGGGCAAGACGCACTGGAGGGCGCTGGGTCCGGGATAGCCCACGCGGTAGGCGATATCGGGCTGCAGCACCAGATAGCCATTCGACACGTAGTAACTGGGATTGATGTTCTGGCCGGGCGCGGGAGCCACGAAGCTATGCAAGCCTTGGGTGAGGCGCTCGTAGATGTAGACGATGAGCGGATATTTCTTATTCGGGTCGAAGTTGTCGGGCTTGAAGAGCGTGCCTTTGAGCGGGGTGCCATCGAGGCTGCGGAAGCTGATGAGTTCTGACTTGCCCCACGTGAATGGCGCGAACTGCTTGCCGCCTTCGGTGATCCGCTGAATATTGCCGAGGTTACCATCGGCGACGTAGAGATCGGGAAAGTCGTCGAAACGGGACGAGGCGAAGAGCAGCTTATCCGCGAGCTTCGCTTTGACGGGCGTTGCGTAGGAACGGGTATCGAGCAACAGGCGCTCGGGCTTGACGGAACGGCCGAGGTAATCGCGATAGAAGCCGGTTTCGCGGGTGGCCAGGCGCTCGGCGCGCAGCAGCAGCGGCGTGGCAGGATTGAAGCCGCGTTCGGAAGGATCTTCGGAGAGCCGGACGGCGCGGAACTGAATGCCTTCGGCGCGCCCAAGACCATCGGTGACATTGACGGAGCGGCGGCCGTCGAGATCCACCTGCCAGAGGTCGTAACGGTCATAGAGCAGGACGCTTTGCCCGTCGCGGGCCCAGCCGGCCAAGCCGTAGGCGGGGGGCAGGTCAGGGTGGTCGTCCTCCTCGTTGAAGAACTTTACCGGAATGCTGGCGGTGAGGTTGACGCGGGTGCCGGAGGGCACTTCGACCGCGAACCAGTGGCGTCCATCGAAGGTAACGGCGGCGTTGCCGAGGTGGGACCAGTTGAGTCCAGCGGACTGCTTTTTGGCCAGCGGTAAACGTTCACCGGTCAGGGTGTTGACGATGGAGAGATCGGCGTAGCGGCGGTCATACTCGACAGCGCGCCGGTACTCACGGTCATCGGAGCCGATGGCGTAGCGGCCGTCTTCGCTGAGCGCGATCTCGGCCATGGTGGCGTCGGCGAGGGGCAGGCTCTTGCCGGTGGCCAGATGGTAGACGGCGCGATAGGTGCGGTTGCGCTCGGCGGCGGCGCGCGATTTCTGCATCGGCTGGATGTGGTCGTCGCGGTAGTGCCAGAGGTCGAAGCCGGCTTTTTCGGCGGGCGGATCGGCGCTCGGCTTGGGTGCGGTCGGGGGCGGCATAGCGGCTCCGAAAAAGAGCCGGTCGCCGTTGCGGGAAAAGCTGAGTGCGCCTTTGCTCGAAACGGTATGCCCAGCGGCGAGAGTGGCGATTTCAAGCGGGGTGGCCGTGCTCGCTTGGCGGTCCCAGCGGTAGAGCTTGACGCGCGCGGCGGGGTCGGCGACGTCTTCGCGTTCGCTCATCATGGCAAGATGGCCCTGATTCTCGTCCCAGGTGAGGCGCGTGTACTTGCCTTTGCCAGTGATCAAGGGCGCAGGGTCGC
>JAYVUQ010000420.1:0-2926 GCA_043787785.1 Bryobacteraceae bacterium | reverse complement strand
GGCGTATTCTTCAGCTTCTGCAAGAACTCGGCGAACAGGCTGACGTGAAAAGCGTTGATCTTGGCGACTTGGCCGAGTTTCTCTTGATTGCCGCCATTGTGGGTCAGCGGATGATGGGGATCGGAGACGCCGATTTCGGGGTAAGTGCGCGTACTGGTCTCGCGCGCTAATTGAAAGGTAATTACGCGTGTAACATCGCCTTGGAAGGCGAGCACTTGTAAGTCGAACATCAGCCGGGCGTGCTCGCGATAGGACGCCGGTACGCCGACGGGGCGATCAAGATCCGGCAGCGGCGACCCATTCGTAGCCGCCTCCGCCTTTTGGATGCGCCGTTCCACTTCGCGAACCGTGTCCAGATACTGGCTCACGCGGCTGCGGTCGCCGGGGCCGAGTTTGCGCTGCAGACGGGCGATATCGTCTTTCATGAAGTCCAACAGGCTGGCATCCTGCTGTAAGTCGGCGCGGCGGTCCTTGGCGGAACCACCGTCGCCGAAGAGCCTTTCAAACGCCACGCGGGGGTGGGCTTCGGCGGGCAAGGGTGTGGTGGGCGAGGACCAGGAAAGGTTGTTCTGATAGACGCAAGCGTAGCCGTTATCGCACTGGCCGACGGTGGTGAGTAAGTCCATGGCGAGTTCGAGAGATGGCAGCCGGGTGGCTTGGCCGATTTGCTGAGCCGCCACTTGGTCCGCCGTGGTGGCCAGGTAGTAGTCACTACTCTCGGTCCATTTTGAAGTAGCCGCGCTCAGAAAGGCGGCATTCGAGGTGGCATGGGTGCCGGGATAGGCGTTCCGCAACTCCATGTTGGTGAGCACCGAGACGTGGTCCACCACGGGGCCCAGCGAACTCAAGATTGGCGAGAGCTTACTGAGGTCCTTGCCCGGCGGTGTCCAATGAGCAATGTGCGCGCCCATCGGCACATAGACGTATCCCAAACGGCGCACGGGTGCCCCTGGCGTGGCGGCCAGCGCCGTCATCGCCGGTATCATCGCATCCAGCAACGGCAGAGCCAAGGCGCTTCCCATACCGCGCAATACGCTGCGGCGGGGCAGGGACTTCTTCATGATCATAGGGAACTCCTCATCTGAAACGGCGTACTGTTAACGATGCGCAGGATGAACGAAGAGAAGCGGTAATCCTGCGGTTGTGATTCGCGGACGATGCGGCGCACGGCGGCGGCGTCGCTGGCTTCGACGCCCCGGCCCAGTGCATAAGTAAGTAGCTTCTCGGTAAATGCGGTGGCGAAGACATCGGGCCGGGCCAGTATGGCTTGTTCCAGGCCGGTAACGCCATCGAACTTACTGCCATCGGGCAATCCGCCCGCCGCATCGATCGGCGCGGCGGCGTCGATGGTGCGCCAGCGTCCGATGGCATCGTAATTTTCCAGCGAAAATCCGACGGGGTCCATCAGTCTGTGACATCCGGAGCAAGCCGGGTTGTCCCGGTGCGAGGCCAAGCGTTGGCGCATCGTCATGGGCTTGCCGCTGTCGTGGTTTTCTTTGAGCGCCGGTACGGCGGGTGGCGGCGGCGGCGGGGTGACGCCGAGTAAGTTCTCCAGAATCCACTTACCCCGAATCACCGGCGAGGTGCGGGTGGCATAGGAGGTTACCGTGAGCACCGCGCCCTGACGCAAGAGGCCACCACGCATGGTGTCCTTATCCAACGTCACGCGGCGAAAGCGGCTGCCGTAGATATTGGGCAATCCGTAGTGTTTCGCCAGCCGTTCATTCACGAAGGTGTAATTGGCGCGCAGTAAGTCGAGCACACTGCGGTCTTCGCGCATAATACTCTCAAAGAAAAGCTCGGTCTCCTGCCGGAAGGATTGCCGTAAGTTATCGTCGAAACCTACAAACAAGCGCATGTCGGGAGTGATGGAGTTCAGATTGCGCAGATAGAGCCACTGTTCGGCGAAGTTGGTAGCCAGGACGCGGGAGCGCGGGTCAGCCAGCAAGCGGCGGGTTTGCCGCTCGAGCACCGCTGGCGTGGAGAGCTTACCGGCGCTAGCGGCATCGAGTAACTCGTCATCGGGAATACTGCTCCACAGAAAAAACGACAGGCGCGTGGCCAGGTCGAGATCGGGGAGGCGATAGGCCGTTTTGGCCGTCACTCCCGCCGGGTCCTGCTCGACGCGAAACAGAAATTCGGGGCTCACCAGGACGGAGCGGAGCGCTATTTCGATGCCCGATTCAAAACCTCCTTCGGGCTGGGCTTTCGGCCGGGTCTGTCGATAGAATTTGAGCGGCACTTCGAGGTCAGCCGCGGTTACCGGGCGTCGGTAAGCCCGGCGCATCAAGTTACTCAGAATCTTCTTGGCGCAGGCTTCTTCGTCAACACCGCCAGCCGGACGGCAAGCGAAGATCCGCTGGCGGCTGGGAGTTTCGCCGGGCCCCTTGGCATCGTATGGGCCATTCACCGAAACCGAATAAACGGCAGGCCGGATACGCGGATGCCGGTCCATATTGAAGTGCGCTTCGTAAGGCTGGCGCTCATTCTCGAGTAATACCGAAGGCTGTTTGGGGAACGCCACGCCAATGTTGTGCGGACCCGCTTTAACGTAGAGCTTCACGTTCAAGTCACGGTCGACCACCGAATAGTCGCTGCCCTTCGGAGGCCGGTTCACGGTGAAGAGCTTAAGCCGTTCGCCATCCAACATCAGTTCCACTTGGTGCGGACCGGTGAGGCCCTCCACCATCTCATTGCGGTCTCGCGCGAGCCGGAGCTGGATCTCGTATTGGGCGTCAAGGGGGAATGTATGGTTGAGCACCATGCCGCCGCGGGTGCCGAGGGGCAGGTCGTTGAAGTGCTCTTCCTGCGTCAGATCCGGCGGCAGGTTGACGGTGACGCCGCCGGGTGAACGCGCGGGCACGCCGACAGCAAGCCGGCTGATCTTGCGGGCGGCGGCGAGATAGCGCTCCAGCAGGCTGGGCGA
>JAYVUQ010000419.1:0-10140 GCA_043787785.1 Bryobacteraceae bacterium | reverse complement strand
GCTCCAAAGTAACGGATCATCTCGGCCGGATCCTTACCCGTCAGTTGCTTACCGCCTTCGAGCCAGGTACCGCAACAAAGACAGATACCCACATTCGGGCTGTTCGCGATCTCCATGGCGCGCTTATAACCTTCGAAGTTACTAAAGATACAGCGAGGCACGCCGGCCAGTACCGGCACCGGCGGGTCATCGGGGTGGATGCCAATCCGCACGCCCGCTTCCTCGGCCACCGGGACCACCTTCTTAATGAAGTAAGTGTAGTTCTCCCAGATTTCTTCTTTGGTATATTCGCGGCCATGCGACAGCGGACCCTTGAAGACCTTGCCCGCCCAGACGCCTTGCGCATTAGGGCTATTCTGATCGAACTCCCGGGCGGATGCGCCGCGGACATCGGTACGGCCGCTGGTCCAGATCCCGTTGCCCATATGAGCGTAAGTAGTGTAACGAATTCCTGCCGCGCCCAAGTTACGAATGTACTGGAGATACTCTTCCACTTTGGCGTCCCGGCCCGGCAAATTCAGCGTCACCTCCGGCATGTTGTGGACACTGGTATTGCCAATATTCCAGACCCCGATGCCGGCATCGGCATAGGTCTTCTTGATTTGCTTGAAACCATCGGCGGTGCGGAGTTCCGGAGTGGAGCCCACGCTGACATACTCGGCGCCAAGTTGCTTCAAAAAGAGCAATTGCTCGGCGGATGGGGTAGGTGTGGACTGGACACACAGCTTGATGCCGGGCTTTTCGGGGTGAATAACAGCGGTGGCAGAGCGGGCGGCGGCCAGCGCCCCGAGAGCAAAATTTCCAAAGTCGCGACGGTTGATCATAGGCACCTCTCAGGTCGTAATCTCGGGCAAACTATATCACAACGGGGAATGATGCAGATTGCACCTGCTAATGATGCGGTACGCATCATTATGGTATTCTAGTGGCATGAGGACGACGATTTCCATTTCAGATCCTTTACTGGAGACCGCCAAGGAGCGCGCGGCGCTGCGCAAAGTCACCTTGAGCGAACTGGTGGAGGATGCGTTACGAGGATACATGGCGTTAACCGACGCCACACAAACGCCGCAGGCTTTTCGATTAGTCACGGTAAAGGGCCAACTGGTGAATCCCCGACGCGATCTGGATCGGACCTCGGAGCTATTGGCAGAGGATGATGAAGCTTTCTACCAGGAACTCCGGTAGTGCTGCTGCTGGACGTCAATATTCTGGTTTATGCGCACCGCGAGGAGTCTCCCCAGCACACACGGTATGCAAACTGGCTGAGGGACTTGGCGGAGGGCGCCGAGCCGTTCGCGCTTTCGGCACCGGCGATCGAGGGGTTTGTGCGGGTGGTGACGAATCCAAAAATTTTCCAGCCACCCACCAGCACGGCGGTAGCATTCCAATTTCTGGATCAGTTAATCACCCAAACTCATTGCTTCGTGCTGCGCCCGGGAGCGAAACATTGGCGGATCTTTCAAGAGCTCTGCGCCCGGCCAGGAATCCGGGGCGCGCTGGTGGCAGATGCGTCTCATGCGGCATTGGCGATAGAGACCGGGTGCGAATGGGTGACGGCGGATACGGACTTTGCTCGCTTTGCACCGCCGTTGCGGTGGCGGCATTTGTAAGTGCTGAAACTAGCTTTTCAGTAACTGCTTGATCGCCCGCACGGCTTGCCGCGTGCGCTGTTGATTCTCGATGAGCGCAAAGCGAACATAGCCCTCTCCTAAAGGGCCAAAGCCAATGCCGGGCGCGACCCCAACCAAGGCCTTCTCCAGGAGTAACTTTGAGAATTCGAGCGAGCCCATCGCGCGGAAACGTTCGGGAATCTGCGTCCACAAGAACATCGACCCGCGTGGCTTCTCGCAAGGCCAGCCCGCGGCATTGAGGCCCTCCACTAACACATCGCGACGCTTTTGATAAGTATCCCGAATCTTAATGACTTCGTCGTCGCATTCTCGCAAGCCGACCGTGGCGGCAATTTGGATGGGTTGAAAGATGCCGTAGTCGAGATAACTTTTGATACGCGCCAGGGCGTAAATCATTTTCGGATTGCCCACACAAAAGCCGACGCGCCAGCCGGCCATGTTGTAACTCTTGGTCATCGAATAGATCTCGACGGCGTGCTCTTTAGCGCCTTCCACCTGCATAATCGAAGGCGCTTGATAGCCGTCGAAGCCGATGTCGGCGTAGGCGAAGTCGTGTAGCACCATGGAGCCATATTGGTCGGCCAGGCGGATGATCTCCCGGAAAAAGTCGAGGTCGACGGTGGCCGTGGTGGGGTTGTGCGGAAAATTCACCAGGATCATCTTGGGCGCCTTGAGGGCATGCTTGCAGTGATCGGTGAGGCGAGTCAAGAACTCGGCCGGCGTCGGCATCGGCAGGCGGCAGACTTGGCCCTCGGCCATCACCACGCCCCATTGGTGAATGGGATAGGCGGGGTCAGGCGCCACGACCGTGTCTTCGGGGCCAATCACGGCAAACAGCAAATGGGCCAGGGCGTCCTTCGAGCCAATCGTGACGATGGCCTCGCTTTCAGGATCCAGCTGCACGCCATACATGCGCTGGTAACGGCGGGTAATCTCCAGGCGCAGGTTTGGAATGCCGCGCGACATCGAATAGCGGTGGTTGCGCGCGTTGCGGGCCGCTTCGGCGAGCTTCGACACGATCAAGCGCGGCGTGGGGCCGTCCGGATTGCCCATGCCAAAATCGACCACGTCCTGTTGGGCGGCCCGGAGTTTCGCCTTCATCTCGTTGGTGATGGCAAACACGTAAGGCGGAAGCTTGCTGATGCGATAAAACTCGTCGGAGAAAACCATGGGGCACCCTTATTATCGCGGATTCGCGACGGTTCATCCATTCAGATAGACGGTTCGTCGGAAAACGAAGGCGTGGCCGGCGAATTGGCCGTACGGTGGGATCATGAAACTTCAACGCTATCTACTCACTGGATCCGCCATCTTGGGTTTCGCCTTGGGAATGGCTCGCGGGGCGGAACGATACGACCACACGGTGCGCGTGGACATTTTCGCCGGCATGGCCGGAGATACCGTCGCCAGGGACCGGGCGCTGGCCAAGATTGAGGTCACCCTCGCCGAGAATCCGAAGCACGCCGAGGCACTCGTCTGGCGCGGCGCCGCCAATTTTTTCGAAAGTGGCCAGTTGTTTCAAAAGCAGGATATGCAGAAAGGCATGGAAATGTACATGCGGTCCATGGCTGATTTTGACCAAGCGGGCAAGCTGGCGCCGGATAGCTTAGGGGTGCTAATTCCTCGGGCCGCGGTGCTGATGTCCGCAGCCATCGCCGCCAAAGGCAACCCGATGGCGAAGCAGTGGGTGCGCACGGCAGTGGACGACTATGAGCGGGTGCGCGAAATGCAAAAGGATACGTTCGCCGGCTTGGGTGAGCACTCGCGCGGCGAACTGCTGCAAGGCCTCGCCAACGGCTACCGGCTGTTGGGCGATGAAGCCAAGGCCCATGTGTACTTTGAGCGCATCCGGACCGAGATGCCCGGTACGCCGTACGCCAAGCGGGCCGCGATCTGGTTGGAAACCAAGTCTTTAACGGCGGCGCAAGCGTCCTGTATCGGCTGCCATACTGGCAAGTAGCATGGGGCATTTCCTCCGACAATTGCTGTGGTTGTTGCTGACGGGTGCGGTGCCGCCAATTCTCATGATGGTGGCCACCAACCGCTGGACCTGGGCCAACGTGTGGGAATCCTATTGGATCAGCGCGCTGTTTGCCACGTTGATTGGCGCGCCGGCGGGCTTTGTACTCCCGCGCCTGGTGAGCGGTTCTCAACACTGGTCAACCGGGGCGCGCATGGCGGCCTACGGCGGCACGCTGTTCGGGTTGGCCAATCTGGGAACGACGGCGGGAGTGGGCTTGCTGTGGGCCGCCGGCGTCGTCCCGGCGGCACAATTTTGGCGCTGGTTGGGAAATGCCTACCGGTGGAGCCTTTTCCTCACTTTCTGCGCCGGCATGGTGACTTACACCTACGCCCATTTCCGTCACCAGATGGAAGAGAGCAATCAGAAACTCCGGGCCAAGGAGGCGGACGAACAGCGGTCCCGGAGGCTGGCCACCGAAGCGCGTTTGGCGTCGCTTGAGTCGCGCATTCATCCCCATTTTCTGTTCAACGCCCTGAACTCGGTTTCCTCGCTGATCCGGGAAGATCCCATGCGGGCCGAACTACTGCTGGAGCGCGTGTCGGCGCTACTGCGTTTCTCGCTCTATGAGCCGCGCGGCGGGCTGGTCAGCCTGGAGAAGGAGCTCAAAATCGTCCGGGACTATCTGGAAATCGAGACCGTGCGGTTCGGACAGCGTCTACGTTACACGGTACACTGCGCCCCAGAATTGGCTGGCGTGATGGTGCCACCGCTCTCGGTGCAGACGTTGGTAGAAAACAGCGTCAAGTACGCGGTAACCAACCGGCGAGAGGGAGGTGAGGTGCGTGTGACGGCAAAGCCCGATACGAACGGGGTGATCATCGAGGTAACCGACTCCGGCCCAGGCTTCGACGAAATGGCCATCCCCACGGGGCATGGGCTGGAGCTATTGGCGGCACGCCTGGAGGCCCAGTTTGGCCAAACGGCGGCCTTGCGGTTCGCTCGCCAGGCTGGTGGCATGACGGTGACGCTGAGGCTGTCGGCGCGCACGGCTTCCTCGCCGGGGATGCTGGTTTGATTCGCGCCTACCTGATGGATGACGAGGAACTGGCCACCCGGCGCTTGGCCCGCATGCTGGAAGAAACCGGCAAAGTGCAAGTGGTCGGCGTCAGCCACGATCCCGTCGAGGCACTGGAGCGGATGCAGGAGGTGGAATTCGACGTGCTATTTCTCGACGTGCAGATGCCCGAAATTTCGGGCTTCGACCTCTTGGCCCGCCTCGACGCCGAGCCGCTCGTGGTCTTCGTGACCGCCTTTAACCAATACGCTCTGCGCGCCTTTGAAGTGAACTCGGTCGACTACCTGGTGAAGCCAGTGGAGCGCGAACTTTTGCATCGGGCGATACGGAAGCTCGAACGCCGGGGCGGCGAATCGCGCCCGCCCTTGGCCGACCTGGTGCGCGAGGTAACTGCCGCCATGGCGATCCCCACGGCAGCCTATCCGGAACGCCTGGCCTCCAAGGTGGGAGACAAGGTGGAGTTTATCGATTTGTCGCGCGTCACTCATCTGTTTGCGGAAGACAAGCTCACGTTCGCCGCCACATCGGGAAAGAGCCATATCCTTGACCTGACGATTGCGGAACTGGAAGCCAGGCTCGACCCCCGGCGATTTGTGCGCATCCACCGCTCCACCTTAGTCAATATCGCCTTCGTCCAGGAGCTATATACCTACTTCGGCGGAAAAATGTTAATGCGGCTGAAGGATGAGAACAAGACCGAGTTGGCGGTGTCCCGGGAGCGGGTGAAAGAGTTGAAAGAGCGGTTAGGAATCTAACCGAGTCCAGCAAATCTTTGCAGCCCCTGGCTTTAGCCGCAATCCACCGGGGGGGCCCAGAAAGGGATACGCCCGATACGCGGTGCGGGGGGTGCGAAAGTAGAGCCCAGTGAAACTAAGCTGCGCTCTAAGTAGTTGTAAGGGGAAACACTGATTCACTGAAAACGCGACTGCCGATAAGGTAATTACAGGAAAGTAGTCATCCTTACGTTGAGGTATCGGGTGATTTAGATCAACCAAGTGCCGCTCAAAGCGAAATTCTACATCGCCGCTCAGTTGGGGCTATCGCTCGGCGTCCTGCTATGGATCGCAACGCGCTTTAGCTGCGATGATCCCTGGAAGTTTCTCGCGTATTTCGCCTTAGGGATAGCCGGCTCGCTGGTGAAAGTAAACCTGCCGGGCATTGAAGGCACAATGTCGGTGAGCTTTCTGGTCATCATTCTCGCTATTGCCGAGTTGAGTATCGGCGAGGCGGTATTGATTGGTTCAGCCAGCACTTTGTTGCAGTGCCTCTGGAAGACCAAGAACACAGTCCGGGTGATCCAGGTAGCTTTCAGTGTCTGCGGTACCGGCAATGCGATTGCGGTGGCCTTTGTGGCCACCGAGAGGCTGAAAGGGTGGATCCCGCATAACATCCTGCTGGAGCTCTCCACGGCCGCTTTTGTTTACTTCGTTTTCAACACTTCACCGGTGGCTGGCATTATTTCGTTAACCGGCAAACGTAAGTTTCTGGCCGTCTGGCATGAGTGCTACTTCTGGTCCTTGCCTTACTTTGTGCTGGGAGCGGCACTGGTTGCCAATCTGGTATATCTGAAGCAAGTTGCGGGCTGGCAAAGCTTTCTGATGGTGATGCCTTTGATGTATTGGGTATATCACTCCTATAGCCTCTATCTGGGGCGGCTGGAAGCGGAGAAAGCACACGTCGAAGATATGGCCGGCCTGCACTTGCGGACCATCGAGTCGCTGGCGCTCGCCATCGAGGCCAAAGATCAGACCACGCACGACCACTTGCGCAGGGTAGAAATCTATGCGGTCGAAATTGGCAAGGAATTAAACCTCGCCGACGAAGAGATTCAGGCGCTTCGGGCGGCGGCTTTGCTGCATGACATCGGCAAGTTAGCAGTGCCGGAACATATCATCGCCAAGCCGGGCAAACTGACTCCCGAAGAGTTTGAAAAGATGAAGATCCACCCCGTGGTTGGCGCGCAGATTCTGGACAAGGTTGGCTTCCCGTATCCAGTGGTACCGATTGTGCGATGCCACCACGAAAAGTGGGACGGCAGCGGCTACCCGGATGGGCTCAAGGAAGAAGCGATTCCCATTGGCGCCCGCATTCTGTCCGCCGTGGACTGCCTGGACGCCCTGGCCTCCGACCGCCAATACCGTCGGGCCCTGCCCCTCGACGAAGCCATGGCCCATGTGGTGCGCGAGAGCGGCAAGGCCTTCGACCCCCGCATTGTCACCGTCCTTCACCGGCGCTACCGGGAACTGGAAAAGATGGCGCAAAGCTCACCCATCCGCATGCAACCACTCACCGTGGATATGAAAATCGAGCGTGGCGCCGAACCAGACGCAGGCTTTGAGACGGCGGCCCTTGAAACCTCGCAGACCGTGGATTTCCGCACCGCTATTTCCGCGGCCCGCCAGGAAGCACAGTTGCTGCTGGAGATGACCGCCGACTTGGGCAAAAGCTTGAGCTTGGTGGATACGTTGAGTTGCTTGACGGAGCGCCTGAAGAAGATCGCGCCTCACGACGCCATCGCGATCTACCTGGTGAAGGGCGATGAGTTGGTACCCGAGTTTGTGAGTGGCGAAAACTTACGGCTCTTCTCGTCGTTGCGCGTGCCGATGGGCGAAGGCTTGTCGGGCTGGGTGGCGGAGAATAACAAGCCGATTTTGATTGGCAACCCCTCGGTGGAACCAGGCTATCTGAAGGATCCCACCAAGTTCAGCACACTACAATCTGCGCTTTCGGTTCCGCTGGAGGGTCCGAGTGGCATGGTCGGCGTCCTGTCGTTATACAAAGCGAAAGCGGACTCGTTCACCAACGATCATCTGCGTATCCTGTTGAGCATTACTCACAAGATGGCGCAGGCGATTGAGAACGCCTTGCGCTACCAGAAGATGGAGTCGAACGCGACCCTGGACGGGTTGACGGGCTTGCCCAACGCCAAAAGCATGTTCCTGCAATTGGACGCCGAGTTGTCCCGCAGTAAGCGCCAGGAAACGTCGTTGGCCGTGTTGGTCTGCGACCTGGACGGCTTCAAGGCGGTCAATGATCGTTGGGGCCACCTCGAAGGAAACCGGGTCTTAAAGCTGGTGGCTGACGGCTTCCGGCAGGTATGCCGGGAGTATGACTATGTGGCCCGCATGGGAGGCGACGAATTTGTCCTGTTGTTCCCGTGCACCACCGCCGAGGCAACGACGCTATTCGCCCAAAGGCTGACAGACGTGGTCGAAGCAGCAGGCCGGGAAGTGACGGGGACAGACCTGCTGTCGATCAGTTGGGGAGCATCCTACTTCGGGCCGGACGGCGACGACGCCGAAGCGCTGTTAGCCGAAGCCGACAAGCGCATGTACAAATACAAGCATGAGCACAAGAAACTGCGCGGCATCCCTTCTCGCGACAATGCGGTCCAGTTAACCGCCTAGTTGAGGGGCCGCTTGAACTTCGTCCCGTCCGATCCAACCAGGCCCGCAATGCGAGCCCGCCCGGGTGAACGGCCTTCTCCCTATGTCAGCGAGTCTGCTGGAAGTCACCCGCTGCTTACGCGCCGGGCTCGACATGGAAGTCGGTCACCGGACTCTAGTGAACAGGAGAGCCCTGTTGACCAGGGATAACCGGACCAACTGGCTTCGGCCCGTCCTTCGGCCCGTCCTTCGGCTTGGCCGGGGCGTCCTTCTTGAGCGGCGAAATGATGACATGAGCGTTGCGGCCTTCGAGTTTCGGGTTACCTTCGGCTAGCCCGACCTCTTTTAGATCCGCCGAAAATCGCTGCAAGAGTTTTTGGCCAAGGTCAACGTGGGCGATTTCACGGCCACGAAACTGCACTACTGCCTTGACGCGATTGCCTTCCTTCAGAAAGCGGGTCGCGTTTTTCTTCTTGAAATCGTAATCGTGATCGTCGGTGTTGGGACGGAACTTGATTTCCTTTACCAGGATCACGTGCTGCTTCTTTTTGGCCTCGTGATCCTTCTTCTTTTTCTCATACTGCCATTGGCCATAGTCCATGGCTTTGGCCACGGGCGGGTCGGCCGTCGGAGCGATCACAATCAGATCCAGCCCCATCTCCTGGGCACGGCGCACGGCGGCTTGGGTGGGCATTACTTCGACGCTGCCGTCGGGGAAAACAGCACGCACTTGAGGCGCACGAATGGCCTCATTTACATTTTCTCTGATCTTCTGGACGCGGCGAGGAGGAAAATTTCTGGGTGGGTACATGCAGGCGGTTAGCGGCTCGTGGAGCCTTTGCGGCATCCCACGCCCCCATTATTTCGGGTGGGGATGCCAGGGCAGTTAAAGTTCAATTTGAACGGCATTGCCCTGAGAGTACCAGATTTTTCCGGCGGTGCAAATCAATTTATCAATAGGATGCGGTGAAAATGGTATTGGAGTGTCACCAACGAGGGGGTGCCTCCCACCTCAATGAGGTGATTCCAGCGTCGCGAAATGAACCAAACCCAGCGAATTCGGGCCTGATCCTAAAGGGATACACAGATTCTTACGACAGAAGTACTGTGACCTTAAGGTTTTCCTGGACAAAAGTGAGGTCCTTCAAGTAGTTTATGGCGCGCCTACGTCCCATCGGTGTCCGGCTCATCCTGCTGATCGTCGCTTTGATCGGCATCGGACTGTCGTTCTACCTCGAGTCTATGCTGCGATCACGCGAAGTCGACGTGCTCCATGACAAAATCGGGGCAGATTTCGCCCGGCTGAACGAGAGTGTCCGAAAAGATCTCGTGGAGGAGGTGGACGCGCTCAAGCAAATGGCGCAACTCTTCGCTCGCACGCCCGTAATGACCGAAGCCGAGTTCGTGCGGACGGCCGACCGGTTCGTTACCGACCACCGGGGCGTCGTAGCGCTAGGCTACGCCGATTCTAGTTTTAACTTGAAGCATGCCACGCCGCCGCGCTTTGTCTCCTCCATGGAGAAAGCGCACGAGATGATCCGCGCCAACCGCGGATTTCTGCTCACCGATGCGGTGGCGGAGAATGAATGGAAGGTCTCAGAGCCGATTCAGGTCGTAGACCGGGGCAAAGTTTTTGTCATCTACTTGCCAATTCGGCGGCTAGGTCAGTTGACGGAGTTACTGGTAGCGGTAGTCCACCTGCAACTCACCTTGGATTCTCTGTTCGAAAAGGCAATTCCCAAAGAGTACGGACTGACACTAGTGGATGGTTATACCCCCATCTATCAGCGAGGACCGCGCACTGTCGATCCGTCGATCCCATCTTTTGACGACGAGATCAGTGTCCTGAGCGCCAAATGGAAAGTCAGGCTGCGGCCCACCCTCGACGTCGTCCAATCCACGAAAACAGTACTGCCGCGCATGGTGATCTGGGGAGGTTTGCTAATTTCCGGTCTCATCGCCCTGCTGGTGGCTTACCAAACCCTGCTGTTCCGTCAAATGGATCGCGAAGAGGCCATGGAGAGCGATTGGGCCACCCGATGGGACACGGCCATGGCCGGCACGGTGAAACCGCCGGTGAGC
>JAYVUQ010000418.1:0-7186 GCA_043787785.1 Bryobacteraceae bacterium | reverse complement strand
AGCCGCACAATTGGCACATCGCCCTTCCAACCGCGATCACCACCGGAATAGACAAAGCGGGTCGACGATGGCTTCAATTCGAGCACTTCGGTGGCTATGCGTCCGATCTCGGTTACCGTAATGTAATCGCCCGTCGCCACGTTATAGACCTCGAATACCGAACGGCCGTGCTCATGAGCGCAAAGCACGGCATTGACGACATCGGAGACATGGATATAGGACTTACTCTGCGTCCCATCGCCCAGAATCTTGAGTTCCCGCGGATTGACGAGTAACTGCCGCACAAAGTCGAAGCCCACGCCATGGGTCTGGCGCGGCCCCACAACGTTGCCGAAGCGAAACGCGCGGGCCGATAAGCCGAACATACAGCAGTAAGAGCCAATTAGAGCTTCGCCGGCCAACTTACTGGCGCCGTAAGTGGAGATGGGCCGCAGGGGCCCGTGATCTTCCATCGCTTCCCGATGCCCCAACTCACCATAGACGCCGCTGCCGGAGGCGTAGAGCAAGCGCGGCACTCCGGCCACGCGCATCGCCTCCACTACTTGATGGGTGAGCACGGTGCCTTCGCGAAAATCGATGGCCGGGTCAGTCGCGGCGCGCGCAATATCGGGGTTCGACGCCAAGTGAATCACGGCGTCATGCCCGGCGATCGCCGTTTGGAGCTTTTCCGTTTCGTTCAAATCGCCAGGGACTACGCGCAGCCGAGGGTCATCCAGATGATGCTCGTAGTGCCAATCGCGCCCCGACGAAAAGTTATCGTAAAGCGTCACGCGTTCCGTGGCCCGGTCGCTGAGCAGGCGATCGGTGAAGTGACTGCCAATGAAGCCGGCTCCCCCGGCAATAAACCAATGGCTCATTAGATTGACTCCCATTTCGTAGACGCCATCTGCAATAAAGGATGGCTAACCAGCAGGTGCCACAAGAGGGCGCACATGCCCTCGGTATGCGGCGTGACGCGTTCCGGGTTCACGGTCGGCACTATCACGCAAGCCCGCGCCACTTGTTTGGTAAAGCCACCGTCCCGCCCGACGATGCCGTAGATTGGTGCGCCGCGTTCGGCCGCCAGTTCGAGTGCGCGTACCAGATTCACCGACACGTTTTTTTCGCGATTGCCACCGCCCACGGAGAAGACCAGGATGGCATCGCGAGAACTGAGGCGCGAGCCGGCCAGCCAATTGGCAAAGCAAGTATCCCAGCCTTCGTCGTTGATGCGGGCGGTGAGTTCGCTGGCATTGTCGGTGGGCGAATAGGCTTCAAAGCCACAGAGCTTGCGAAAGTCATTGACGGCGTGGCTGGCGTGGCCGGCCGAGCCTCCTACGCCCAGGATGAACAAGCGCCCGCCTTGGTTACGCGCCTCGGCTAGTCCCTTGGCCATGCGCTCCACGTCATCGAGATCGACTCGGTCCAGAATCGCCCGGCTCTCGTCCAGAAAGGTCCGGCTGAAGCCGGTTTTGAGGCCTGTGGCCTCGGCCAAAGTGAGTAGGTTCGTCATGTTACTTCTCCCTCTTGTAATTGTTGGTCAATAAGTTCTTAGACAGCGGATAGCGTGTCAGCCGCCGGGGAATCGGGTCCGGTTCCCAGAGCCAGATCTGCCGGTCTTTGAAATAGGCGAGTAACTTGGCGTCGGCCGCGCCACCCAACTCTCGGGCCCATACGACGCGTCCCTCGTCGATATCCGCCCGGTTATGCACCCAGTCGTTCATCCAGAAATGGTTGTGGCGATAGCGGACCATGAGTAAGTGCCGACCGGGCGGAAGACCACGCTCAATGGAATCCTGGTTCACTGAACCCGGGTTGGAGCAGCACCACGACGTGTAACCGGCTGAGGGCTGTAAAACTAGGCCCAGTGGCGTGGCCGCCAGCCGTAAGCTCACCGTCGCCAAGAGCACTAGGGGAATGGCCCGCGAGAGGCGCAAACCGAGGCGTTGGGAAGCGCCCGTTCCTTGGCGTAAGTGCCGGTAACCTTCTACCCATACCGCGACCAGGGGGACTAAGGCGGGTGCCAGATAGTGCGGAAAATGCGGTTCGAGATACACCGCCAGCACCACCACGGCCCCGGCCAGCATCAGAAAGCGCAGCCGCACTTTGCGATAAATGCGCAGGAAGAACAGGCAAGGGATCATCAACGCGGGGCCGGCATAGAAGCGCCAGTCCATTTGAAGTTTCAGGAATAGCCCAGATACATATTCTGTAAGTGAGCCAAAATAGGCCCGCTCACTCATTTCATAGCTGTAGTAGTCGGCAAATTCGGGACGGTCATGCTTCACCAGCTTGACGTCGGTCCATGGCAAGGTCATTGGCCATCCGTATTTCTCCTGGTTGATGGCATAAGGAAGCTGGGTAGCGCTTCCGGTGACAGCGTGGAAATAGATGCCCATGGCCGCCCCGGTGAGGGCCAGAAGGAGCGCCATGGGTACCACGCAATGCATGAGCTTTTGGCCCAAGTGGAGGCCGCCAAATAACCACCAGGCCAGCCGCACACCCACCGGAAGGCAGAACATCAGGCCCTCATAGGGCCGTGAATTGGCCAACATGGCGATGCCGACGGCGACCAGAAGAGCCAAGCCTGTGCTCTGCCAGCCGAGGGTTATCCGTTTTTGCAATCTGGCCAACGCGCCCAGCAACAGCGTGCTGCCGATTGCCGGAAAGGTGCCGCCCCAGTAACTATCCATCCAGTAACTGGCAATGCCAATATGGAGTGCGGTGAGCACGCCGCCCAGCAGCGCCCAGCGTGGGGGAAACCAAGCCTGCAAAGCCCAGCAAACCAGCCCGCAAAGCGCGCCCGTCGCACCCAGCAGCCCCAACCACGGCTCGCCCGTGACCACTTGGCCCAGCAACAGGAGCATCGCCGGCCCCGGAAAGTACATCGAGCTGTAGGTGGGCGTCTGGATGACATGCAGCGCCTCTAAGCTCGGCCAAACGGGATGCGAAGGATTGGCCAACCGGCCGTGCGCCAGCGTATCGGCCAGCAGCAGATGGCTGAATTCGTCAGCGACGGAGGGCTGAGGCATCGGGTGAATGGGAAGCAAGGCGAGGCGCACCAGAATGACGCTGGCGGCGAGCGCGCAGGGAGCCGCCACCGTGCGTTTCGCAAAGCGGCTGCCAGCTACCTCGACACGCGCGAAGAAGGCTTCGCCAAAGTGCGAGCAGCTTCGTGCCGCCCACCAAACCGCCAACATCAGCAGCAGTTCCAGGCCAAACAAATCGCCGAAGCCCGCCATCATCAGCGCCGCCGCCAGGTGCGAGAGCACGTACTCCAGAGAATTCGCTAACGTGCCATACATGTTATTTTTTACGACAGAGCGCCACGAACTGAAACCCCAAGAGATTCGGCCGCAGCCAACAAATGGCGCGCTCGACGGGATAAAAGACCTGGCAGTAGAGCCGGTAAGGGCCAGAATCCATGATCGAAGCGGAATTGGCTGCCTTTGGCGCGGGACCCTTACTGCCGTAGAGTTTCTTGATCAACGGCACAAACGGCCGCAGTAAGCCCGGTGTGATCCGGCGTCGTACGACTTCGAGACCACACGATTCCAGCAGCTCATAGAAGCTGCGTTGGTTAAAGAAACGGATGTGCGTGCGATCGAGCGTGCCGGTGTCCTGATAGCGAAAGCGGCCACATAGCAGCTCCAAACGGACATTCCAGATGGCAACATTGGGCAAAGAAACCAGGACGTGTCCGCCGGGCTTGAGTAACTTGAGATGATCGCGCAGCACGGCCGTAGGGTCGTAAAGATGTTCGAGAATATCGGAAAACACCAGGACATCGAAGCCCGCGTCAAAGGGATAGTCTTCTGGCCGGGTGACGTCGGCCACGTGCGCCGCAGCCAGGCGGGAGCGAGCCTTCGCAATCGATTCCTCGGAAAGATCGACGCCGGTGACGCGGTGCCCCAACACCCGCTTCAGGTCTGCCCCGTGCACACCGGAACCACAGCCGACATCGAGCACCCGCAGATCGCGCGGCAGGCCGTTCAGGATCACGGGGAGTTCGAGGTTACTGATTTCAAAGTAAGGCGGCCGGCTGTTCGCCGCGGCGGCAGGCGTTTCCGTGTAGAGGGGTTCGTCGAGAGTTCTCATCAAGGGCTCCTTTAGGGGCGCGGCACTAATGCCACTGGGGCCGGCGGGCTTTGCCAGCGCATCGGGACCAGCCGGAAGATGCGCTTAAAAGTCCAGATCGTCGACTCCCATTTCCGCAGGGTTGTCTCACCAATCCGGTCGCGATACGGAATGAAGATCTCGGCCAGCCGATAGCCCACTAGCACCGGCTTCAGCATCAAGTCGACGGGCAGTGCCGGGCCACTCGGGTCGAACGTCACCTTGTCGAGCATGCTGCGCCGGTAAGCTCGCATGCCGGAGTGGACATCGGTAGTCTTGACGCCCAGCAGCACCCAGGTGACGAACGCAAACAGCCAATTGGCCAAATAGTTCGACAGCGGCATGGAGGAGGGCTTGTTTTCCAGGCGCGAGGCATTCACCAAATCATAGGAGCCAGAAAGCACCATCCGGGCCATTTCCGGAATCCGGTCCGGCGGATAGGTATCGTCGCAATCGAGCGTGATTACCACTTCGCCGCGCCCCTCGGATAACGCCCTGGCCATGGCCCGCCCATAGCCCTGCGGCGGAAACTGCCGCACCACGCGGGCGCCGGCCGCCGCGGCGATTTCGGGCGTGCGGTCCTTACTGCTATCCACCACCAGGATTTCGACATCCAGGCCTACGGTGGCGGCCTGGATATCGGCGATCACCTTGCCCACCGCCGCTTGCTCATTGAGAGTAATCATCGCTACCGTAATTGCCGCCATTTTGCTCTCCTATGCGCTCACTAAGTGCAGTTGGCTTACGCGTGCGGCGACTTTGATGCCGCGCTCAATGCACTGGTCCATGTTGATGTACTCGAATTCGGCGTTGCGTCCGCACAAGGCGATGCCTTCGCCCTCGAAATAACTCTTCGCCCGGTCAAGATGCTTGCGGTAGTTAAAGTCCTGCACGACGTATCCGTATTGGGTGCGAATCACTTTCGAGTAACAGATTTCGCTGGGCCGCAACAGGTCCATCGCCTGCAGGCCGGCACTCACTTTGGCCAGCACCTGCTCATCGCTCAGCTCCCAAATGCCGTCGCCGGGATTGGACGTAATCTCCGCCTGCACCAACGATTGCCCTTGCGGCACGTTATGCGGACTAAACATCGCCGGGAATGACAGGCGATGGAAAATCAACTCCGGATCGGGCACATAGATGGCCGTATACTCGGGCAGCCGGTTGCTCGCTAAGCCGATCGTCACCGTGAACAGGGAGTTATAGCGCAACGCCGCCACCGCGTCTTTGACGTCCTGCGGCACGCCTTCAAAGATATGGGCCATCTCGACGATCGGCAACGTGGACACCACGCGTTCATACACGCGCTCGGACGTACCATCGCTCACCAGCCACCCGTCGCGCGTCTTGCGCACATGGCGCACCGGGAACTCGGACGTGATGTGCCGGACACGGTTGGCCATCCCCTGCGGAATACCCTCCACGCCGCCCCGGGCCGGATAATTGAAATACAGCTGGTGCGTGTAGCCTTCGCTTTCTACACCCACCGCCGCTTTGATCACATCCGCCATCGGCGGCTTCGGCACCCGGCCTTCGGCCCAATCGAGGCTCATCTGGTCGGCGGGCACATTCCAGATCTTCTCGTTATAGGGAATCAGGTACTTTTCGGCCAGCCCGGTGCCAAAGGTGCGGTAGAGCCACTCCTTGAAGTTCGTCGGCGCCGGATGATCGTTGTGGATGTAGTGATAAAGACACTCAAAACGATCCTGCGGCTCCAGGTCGTAAAGGCCGTTTTCAAAGGGATATTTGACATAGCGGCCCTTGAAGAAGATCTTGTTGGCGCGCCGGGCCTGATGCACATTGCCGTCCAGCAACGACACCATGTAGTCGAGCGTCTGCTGGTTGCGCGAGAACATGATGTGCGGCCCACCGGCATCGTAAGTGAAGCCCTCTTCGACGACGCTTTGGCAATGGCCGCCCGGCCTCGAACCGCCCTCCAGCACCTCGGAATCGCCCTCTAGATGCGCGCCCACCGTCAAGCCGGCCAGGCCACCGCCCAGAATGCCCACCCGGCCCGTCACCCGATGCTCCAGGAACACCGGTGCGCGCGGCTTCAGCAAGGCAGCCAGATCCCGCAAGCCTTCTGGCGAGCCGATCTCGTAAAACCGCTCCGACGCTTCAAAGCCCGCCAGTTGCCCTTCTTGGCTCAGAGCCGTCAGCAAGGGCCCCAAATCGGCGGCTTGATGCACCGGCACCCGTTGCCCAATCACCTCGCGCGTCAGAATCGAGATGCCATAGTCGATCCAGCGCATTTGCTCCGGCTTCGGCTCCACCTGCTTGTCGTAGAGCACCACGCGCCCGGCCTGGTAAATCGCATTGCACGCATCCCACTGGCCCTCATTGAGCAGCACCGTCATCAGGGCGACGAGGCCACTCTCTTCATATCGCCGCCACATGGCATCGACGGAGAGGCTCAAGAATGAGTCGCCATAGGTTACGGCGAACACCGGATCGAGCAAACCCTGCGCCAACGCCAAGCGCAACGCGCCCGCCGTGCCCAACTGCTGCTCCCCCTCGTCGGAATAAGACACTCGCAGATCCCAACGGTTGCCGTCGCCCACATAGTCGCGAATCTGCCCGCCCAGATGGCCGATCGAATACACCACATCGGTGAACCCTTGGCCGCGCAGCCACTCCAGTTGCAAGCCGGCAAACGGCTGGCCGTTGACGGCTAGCAGGGCCTTGGGTTGAGTCTCCGTATGCGGACGCATTCGCGTTCCCAAGCCACCGGCCAAAATCACACATTGACGTCGCATCGTTTAGTCCCTCACCAGCACGGTGGAACCGTCATGATCGAAGCGAAAGCGCAGCTCCGTCAGCCCTTCACTGGCCATTGCCCGCCGCACCCGCATCGGATCCTCGGCATAGAACAACAGATAGCCGCCCCCACCCGCGCCCACCAACTTGCCGCCCAACGCCCCGTTATTCATGCCGGTTTCGTACCAGTGATTGATTTGCTCATTACTCATGCCCTTCGACCGCACACGCTTCCGCTCCCAGTGCTCCTTCATCAGTTCCGCATAGCGGCTCGTCTTGCCTTCTTCAAGCGCTGCTTTCGCTAGCAGACCCAGCTGTTTGGTGAAGTGCAGAT
>JAYVUQ010000417.1:0-3281 GCA_043787785.1 Bryobacteraceae bacterium | reverse complement strand
ACTTTCCCTGAACGCTCGCCGCCGGTTCCTACAGTCTGTTGGCGCCGGCATTGGCACCATGGCCCTGGGCGACTTACTCGCGGCCGATACCGACCCCCTCTCCCCTAAAGAGCCCCACTTCCCGGGTAAGGCCAAAAGCGTCATCTTCATGTTCATGGAAGGAGGACCCAGCCAGTACGACCTTTTCGACCCCAAGCCGGAACTCCAGAAATGGCACGGCAAGCCGTTGCCCGAATCGCTTACTAAGCAAATGCAATTGGCTTTTATCAAGCCCAACGCCGCCGTGCTGGCCAGCCCTCGCATTTTCACCAAACACGGCCAATCTGGCACTGAATTCTCCGATTGGATTCCGCAGACCGCCTCCTGCGCCGACGACATCTGCCTGGTGCGCTCCATGCACACCGACGCCTTTAATCACCACCCCGGCCAGTTACTCATGTTCAGTGGCTCCACCCAAATCGGCCGCCCCACGCTGGGCGCTTGGAGCGTGTATGGCCTCGGCTCGCAATCGAAAAACCTGCCGGGCTTTGTGGTGCTGACTTCGGGCGCCGGCACCTCTGGCGGCGCCACTAACTTCTCCTCTGGCTTTTTGCCGTCCACTTACCAGGGCACGCCATTGCGCTCCACTGGCGACCCGATTCTTTATCTCTCGAATCCCCCCGGCGTCTCGGGTGAGATGCAACGCGCGGGGCTCGACGCCATGCGCGACCTAAACCAGCAACGCTTGCAGGCCACCGGTGACGCCGAAATTGCTTCGCGTATGGCGAACTATGAACTCGCCTACCGCATGCAATCCTCAGCTCCGGAGATGAGCGACCTTTCGCAGGAATCGAAAGAAACTCTTGACCTTTACGGCGTGGGCCAAGCGCCCACCGACCAGTTCGCCCGCAATTGCCTGATGGCCCGCCGGCTCGTCCAGCGGGGCGTGCGTTTCATTCTGATTACACATGCGAGTTGGGACGACCATACCAAGCTCAACATCAACCTCAAAAAGAATTGCGACATCACCGACCGCCCCACGGCCGCGCTGCTGAAGGACCTGAAGCGCACTGGCCTCCTGGATTCCACGATGGTCGTTTGGGGCGGCGAATTCGGCCGCACGCCGATGCAGGAGGTCCGCAACACGCGCGACCCCGACGGCGCCGGACGTGATCATCATCCGATGGCTTTTTCGATGTGGCTCGCCGGTGGCGGCATTCGAGGCGGCCAAGTGATCGGCCGCACCGACGATATCGGCTTCAACATCGTTGAGAACCCCGTCCACGTTCATGACCTGCAAGCCACGATGCTGCACACGATGGGCTTCGACCATACCCGCCTCACCTACCGCCACATGGGCCGCGATTTCCGCCTGACGGACGTCGAGGGAAAAGTCGTCAAGCAGATGCTGGCCTAAGAGTCTGTCTTTTTGAAACTAAGGGTTAAATTAGATTTTCTTTGAGAGATTGGTCCTAGTAATCTGTCCTAAAGAGCTACATAATCCTCTCGCTGGTGTGACTTACTGCAACGCATTTATGTCTCGCTAATACAGGCAACCGGGCAATCCAGAGTTTAGATTAGTCATTTAGACAGAAAATGACGAATCGAACGAGCGGACGGTCCGGTCTAGCCTGGATATTTAAGAGCCTAAACGCTCAGATGGATTGAGATGGCTGCCCCAGCTACTGCCGCGCACGAACGGAGCGTCGTTCTAGAGACCACAACGGTCTATTACGACCCCGGCCTGATGGAATCTTTACGTCGGGCCGCACAAGCTGCGTTTGATGCGGACGCTCCTTCAGTACTAGGAGTTCTGGTTGGTTACCGCAAGGCATCCGGACTATCGATCACGGGCTGGATGGCAGCCTCGAGCGCTGACCTCACCCAAGCCATTGCCATGGCTCGTGAGAACCAACCAGGCCTGGAGATCGTGGGCTGGTTTCGAACGAAACATCAAGGCGAAGCCCGCCTGACAACGGCGGAGCTGGAAGCAGGGCAGTGCGCGTTTGGAAATATGGCAAGGCCCGTGGCGGTGGTGCTGCGACCCTCTGGCCAGCGGCCAGTCCGGGTGACTAGTTACCAAGCCGGGTCCAATTCTGCCTGGGCCGGTGAGCGCCCGCAGCAAGAGTTTTTCCTTCCCTCACCGGAAATCACATTGAACTCTTCACTCGCCCCCCGCGCTGAAGATATTACTTCCGCTGCTTCGACCAAGGCGCTCCCTAGTCACGGGAGCCCCGAGCACCAGAATCCCAGCTACCAAAGTCGCTGGATTGCGGCGGTGTTTTTTAGCGCGACAATTCTCATGGCTCTGCTGGCAATTTGGATGCCTTGGCGGGCCGCTTCTTCTCAATCCGTTGCGAACCTCGTCACCCTTCGAATGCAGGAGGCCGGTGACCAGCGAATTCTGCATTGGAGCACTGACCCCACTGCAAAGGGTGCCTCCCTGACGATTGTACACGCGACCCGTCACGAGACCATTCGGCTTTCCCCGAGCGAGTATCTGTTAGCCAACTACGCCTTGCCGCCGGAGTTCGTGGGCAAGGATTTGGAGGTGGTTTTGCGCGTGGAGAGCCACAAAGCGTCCGAAACGCGCCTGCGTTTAGTAGCCTCGCCCACAAGCGCTTCTGAAACCACAGGTTCGGGCAGGCAGCGGGGCGGGGCAAAGAATAGACGTCAACCGAGACGGCGAGCAATGTTAAGCGCTCAGTGAGCACCGCTGCCAACGCCAACTTCTTAAGTGCCGCCCCGTTTCTATCGTCATTCGGAACGGCGCCTTTCGGAAGGGCGCGTCCGGGCGGCCAGATCGGCGTGCGCGGCAAAAGCTGCCGCCTCGGTTCTGCCTAGCCAACGCAAACCGTTTTGTTTCAACGCCAGAAGCTTTGGCTATGTAGTTGCTCACCCTAGGAAAGTATGAAGAATGTATCGGCGATTTTGCTGCTTTCCGCGAGTTTAGCTTTGACGACCTCCTGCGAACGGTCTGCACGGGATGACATGAAGGATGCGGGACACGACATGAAAGACGCCGCGAAGGCGACCGGGCGCGCGGCCGAAAAAGTTGTGGATAAGGCTGCGGACAAAGTGGAAGACGGAGCTCGGAAAGTGAAAGACAAAGTAAAACCTTAAACCGTAGGTGCGCGAAATCTCTGTAATTGCGTATATGAGTGTGGAACGTACTAAATTACGTATCCAACGATGCTTTAACTTGGCTTGATCTTGGAGGTTGACATGGCTGTTTCCGCAACTCGGCTCGGGTTCGAGCCCATCGTCCGGGAAGGTTGTTTGCGCGAAACACTCCCTACCAT
>JAYVUQ010000416.1:0-2906 GCA_043787785.1 Bryobacteraceae bacterium | reverse complement strand
GGCGTAAACCTCTCGGCGGATGCCCCAGGTGCCAGTTCGGGCTTTAACGCCTTGGTGGCCCGCTATAACTGGCAGATCCCCGGCGGCTTGAACTTACTCACCACTTACCAATGGTCGAAGGCCATCGACAATTCGAGCGAATGGCAGGGCTGGGAAGTGGGCGACACGCCGCGCGATTACTACAATCTGAAGGTGGACCGCTCCATCAGCGCGCATGACCTGCCCCAGAGCTTCGTCAGCGCCCTCGTCTATGAAGTACCCGTCGGCAAAGGCAAGAAGTTTCTCGCTGGCGCCCGCCCCGTCACCAACGCCGTCCTCGGCGGCTGGCAGGTGTCCACCATCATCCGCTTCGGCAGCGGCCTGCCCTTGGGCTTCTCCGCGCCCAACTCGCTGGGCAACTACGGCTTCCAGATCCAACGCCCGAACGTCGCCGATCTGCAAGCCGCCAAGCTCGATAGCCCCAAGCCGGACCGCTGGTTTAACACCACGGCCTTTACCGCCCCCGGCACCTACGAGATCGGCAACGCCACCCGCTGGGTGCCCACCATTCGCTTCGGCCCCACCAACCACGCGGACTTCGCCATCTTAAAGAACTTCCGTTTCCTCGAGCGCGTGAAGGCGCAGTTCCGGGCCGAGATGTTCAACATGACCAACACCCCGCAGTTCGGCCGGGCCAACACCACCCTAGGCAACACTGACTTCGGCCGCGTCACCGGCACCACCAATGTCGGGCCGCGGAACATCCAACTGGGTCTCCGCCTCCAGTTTTAGAAGGGATCGCCTCATTAAAAGCCGTCCGCCGCTTTCCAGCGGTGGATGGCTTTTTTTATTCGTGTTGGTCTTATGCAGGGGCAAAAGTTGCATCATCAGCCAAAACAGTTTCCTAGGAATTTACAGTTGGTTCTGTTCCCGGTCGTTGGGAAACGGGTCTCACCAATCAGAAGGCGGTTCGCCGCCTCAATCCGTGAAATTCAAGGAGACCTGTTTATGAACTTTTCCCGCCGTCACAGCTTTTTCGCCGCGGCTTTGCTGCTCGCCACTCCCGTTCTGATCGTGGCCAAAGACGCCGAAGTGCGTCTGCGAACCGCGCTCGCCGGGGGCGCCACCGCCGGCCTCACCCCTTCTGGACACGCCGAGTTCCGCGCCATCGCCACCCAAGGCCGCGCTCGGCTCAATGTCGAAGTGGAAGACGTCAACCTGCCCGCCGGCACCTCGGTGGACGTCCTGGTGGACGGAGCCAAAGTCGGCTCCATCACCATTAGCGGGGCCCCCATTCGGGGCGGCGAACTCGAACTCAATTCGCAGGATGGCCAATCCGTGCCGAACGTGAAACCCGGCGCGGTGGTGGTAGTGAAAAACGGAACTATGGCCATCTTGAGCGGCGCCCTCAACTAAGCGTCAATCCGGCAAACTCTGGGCGGAAGCCTCGTCGCGAGACGGGACTTCCGCCGCTTCTTTTGTACGTCCCATCGCCGGGCCCGGTATGATTTCACCAGGAACATGTAAATTCTGTTCCGCCCGCCCAACCGCGGTGTCTTAGAGAATGTAGGTAGAAATGAAACACGGGGCAGTAGATGGACCTTAGCGACGAGGAGCTAGTTGCGCGCTATCAAGCGGCTCCCGAATCGCCGGCTGCCCGTGGGCACGCCGACGAGCTATTGCGGCGTTATTCCGCCCGGGCTTTCAGTTGGTGTTGGCGTTTTGCGGACGATCAGGACGCCGCAGCTGACTTAGCGCAAGAGGTGTTGCTGAAGGCGTATCAGAACCTGCCGGCCTTCCGGGCCGAAGCGAAGTTCTCCACGTGGCTCTATATGATTGTGCGCAATCACTGTTTGAATCAAGTGCGCAGCCGGGCCACGGAGCCCGTGCACGGCGCCGAACTGCTCGAAATCGAGCCGCGGGATGGGCGCGAATGGGACACCTTGGCCGTCCTGCTACGCGAAAGCGATTTGCGGGAAGCCAAAAAGCTGGTGGTTGAGGTGTTGGACGAAACCGAAGCCAAGGTGATGATGTTGCACTACGGCGAGGAAGTACCGCTGAGTGTGATTACCCGGATGCTGGGCTTGTCCAACGCGAGCGGAGCCAAAGCCAGTATCGTCAGCGCAAAACGCAAACTAAGCGTCGCCTTGCAAAGAATTCGTTCCCGGAAGGTAGCCGGGCGAGAAAAAGGGATCGATTGATTTTATGTCCGAAGAGCGAGACTTACTCAAAACCGTGTTTTCCTCTACGCCGGAATGCCCTTCCCTGGACGAACTGTTGCACGCCAAGGAAACGGGCGACCCCGCCTTGGCTGCCCAGGTGGACGAGTGTCCGCGCTGCCTGGGCGAGGTGGCCCTGTACGCGCAGTTCGTCAACGACACGCCCGAGGTGGACGAGAAGATTCTGCGCCGCATCAACAGCCGCCTGCCCACCGCCGCTGAAACGCCGGGGCAACGCCTGACGACGTGGTGGCAAAGCCTGCTGCGGCCCGCCGTCTATGGACCGGCGGCGGTAGCGTTTGCCGGAGTGCTCGTCTGGATCGGCCTGAATTTACAAACCTCGAGCCGGATGGGTGTTCGTCTTCCGGTGGAGACGGTGGAACGCGGCCTGACGGTCGAGCTGGTCTCGCCGAAAGGTGAAATCACATTAAATCCCATCGAACTGCGCTGGAATTCGGTTACTGTAGGGAAGTCCTACAAAGTTCGCTTGATGGAAGTCGACCACCATGTGATTTGGGAAACCGAGACCAAAGCCGTCAGTGTGTCATTGCCCAGTGAGGTACGGAAGCAAATCCTGCCGGGTAAGCGGCTGATCTGGTCCGTGGAGGCGTTTGACGGGAAGGGTCAAACAATCGCCAGGGGTTCGCAAGACTTTCGGCAGAGCATGGGAAAAGCAGCGAAGGGTCAACAGTAGTTATGAAACAACGA
>JAYVUQ010000415.1:0-7185 GCA_043787785.1 Bryobacteraceae bacterium | reverse complement strand
GCCGATAGACGCATGGAACTCCCCCAGCCTACACCCGGCCAAGATTCCGGATTGCAAAGTTGTGTCAAATCAGTTGCGAAAGCGGCACCTGAGGCGTACGCTTCGAGTCAGTATGAGATTCCTGCTGATCGTTCTGACGCTACTGCCTGCCCTGGCGCAACCCACCTTTGGCCCCGGTGGCGGCCCCGGCGGCTTCGGTGGCCCTGGCGGCCCCGGGCAGCACACCGAACTCCTGAAGGACTTCGACAAGGACGGCGATGGCCACTTGAATGCCGACGAGCGCAAGGCGGCGCGGGAACATCTGGCCAAACAGCCGCGCCGCGGTGCATTTGGCCGCGGCGGTTTTCGCGGCGGTGGCCCCCCTGGCGGTCCAGGTGGCCCAGCATCCGCCAAAACCTTCCAGCCCGGCCCCAAGTTGAAGCCCGAAGACGTGAAGCGCTACACCACGGAGCCCCTGTACGACCCGGCTGCCGTCCGGACCTTATTCCTCGAGTTTGAAGATGCCGACTGGGAACAAGCCCTCACTGACTTCTACCATTCCGATGTCGACATTCCTGCCAAACTGACCGTGGACGGCAAGGTCTACCCCGGCGTCGGCGTTCACTTCCGCGGCATGACTTCGTTCATGATGGTTCCCTCCGGCGGTAAGCGCTCGCTCGACATTTCGGTGAATTTTCTAAACGCAGACCAGCGCCTCAATGGCTACCGGTCACTCAACCTCCTGAACGCCTCCGGCGACCCTACATTTCTGCGCACCGCGCTCTACCATCACATTGCGCGCCAGTACATCCCGGCCCCCAAAGCGAACTGGTCACAAGTGGTGATCAACGGCGAAAGCTGGGGCATCTTCGTCAACACCCAACAGACCAACGCCGACTTCGTCCGGGACTTCTACCAAACCACCAAGGGCACGCGCTGGAAGATCTCCGGCAGTCCGCGCGGCCAAGGCGGGCTGTCGTATCTGGGTGACAACCCCGATGCCTACCGCAAGATCTACAGCATCAAAAGCAAAGACGACCCCAAGGCCTGGGCCGCGCTGATTCAACTCTGCAAGACCCTCAACCAGACCCCACCCGAAAATCTGGCGCAGGCTCTCGAGCCGATGCTCGACCTCGAAGGCGCGCTCAAGTTTCTCGCCATCGACAAGGCCCTCATCAACAACGATGGCTTCTGGTCGCGTGCCAGCGACTATTCGCTGTACCTGGACCCCAAAGGCCGCTTCCATCTGATCCCCTGGGACGCCAACGAAACGCTGCGCGAAACCGAGCGGATGGGCTTTGGCCGCGCCCTGTCCGGAGAACAGCCCGCAGGCAATGCCGAACTGGATCCTTTCGCTGGTGCCGACGACGCCAGCAAGGCGCTCTTGGCGAAACTCGTGGCCGTTCCCGCGCTCCGCGCCCGTTACCTCGGCTATCTGCGCGACATCGCTGAGAAATGGCTCGATTGGAAGACCCTGGGGCCGTTGGCGGCCAAGTTTCAATCCTACATCGCCGACGGTGTGGCTGCCGACACGCGCAAGCTCTATTCCACCGCCGGCTTCCGCAAAGCCGTCACCGAGGATAACGCCGAGTCCGGCTCCGGCCCTACGGCACCACCCCACCTCAGCTTGCAGAGCTTCTGCGAGCAACGAAGCAAGTTCTTACTGAGTTATCCGGGCATTCGCCGCGAGTAGTCACCCATTTTCATCCAGCCGCGCACGCAGTAAGCGGGCACTGCAGGTGACGAACGCGGCAGATATAGCCCGCGCACCAAAGCCGAGCGGCTTTCGAGGAGTGATACCGTATGAGGGCCATGAGCGTTTCCCGCCAAGCCCTCGCCGGATGCTTCGCCCTGCTGACCGCGGCCGGTGGATTTGCCTGGCAGCAGCGCCGTTCGTCCAAATATGAATGGGAGATGCAGAACCCGGCCGAAGACCCTATCGACAAAGACATGCCCGGCGAATTCAGTTTCGCCCGCCTGCGTTACCGTTCCGAAGGCGGCCGGCGGCGCAGTTCCTGGGGCACCGATTCGAACAAGGCCGAGCGGGTCTTCGTGCAAGGCCTGCGCCGGCTTACCCGCGTTCACGCCCGCTCTGTGGAAGAGATCATTGATGTCGAAGACGACCAGGTATTCAATTGGCCCTGGCTCTATGCTGTCGAAGTGGGACATTGGAGCCTGAGCGATAGCCACGCCAAGCGGCTGCGCGCCTATTTGGACCGCGGCGGCTTCCTGATGGTGGACGACTTCCACGGGTCAAACGAATGGGCCGTTTTCCAGGAAGGCTTGCGGAAGATCTTTCCTGATCGCACCGTGATCGATCTTGAGGACGCCAACCAGGTCTTCCATGTCCTGTACGATCTCGAACATCGCTTTCAGGTGCCCGGCCATCAGTTTGTTTGGTCAGGCCGCACCTCCGAGCGAGACGGCTACGACCCCAAGTGGCGCGCCGTGCTGGACGACCGCAACCGGGTGCAGGTGCTGATCTGCCACAACATGGATCTGGGAGACGCCTGGGAATGGGCCGACGATCCGCAGTATCCCGAGAAGTTCGCGTCGCTAGCCTACCGGATCGGCATCAATTCCGTGGTCTACTCCATGACGCACTAGCCCACTGCGCGAGCGGTGGGGCACATTCCTTTAGGTCAGGCACTGGGGTCAGGCACCTATTTTGCCTTCGTCGAGACCATCCGCACCCGCACTGCTTTGCCGTCTGGTTTCACTCCCACCGGACGGCAGACCAACTGCGCCGACTCGACGGGAGTGATGATCCGCGCCATCCCGCGCTCGCCTTCCACCCCCGTGATCACCAGCAGCCGCGGCGACGGCGCATAAAGCTCAAGCACCCGCAACGTGGTTGCGCCTACCGTACACTGCACCAGCAGCTCTTGATCTTCCTTCAGCGCATTCTGCATCGCCTGTACTTGCGCCATCACCACCGCGCACAGGCTCTCGGCGATCGGCTCCGCTGCCGCCACCGGCCCGTCCCCAGGACGCAGCCCCTCCATCACTTCCTTCATCTGGTTCCCCAGCGCTTCGGCCGCCAGTTGTTTCGTAATCGCACCGATGCTCATCAGTCAAAAGCCTATCGCACTCCGCTTACGTTTGTGAGTCACAACGATTCGTCTCAAACAAAACAAGAACTTACCAAGAAGCCCTGGATCTGGCCTGCTACACTCCAGTCAAAGCGCCGCGTGAGTATTTTGTCATCTGCGGCTCCAGTCGGGCAGCATGCGGAATCCTAGCCGAATCAATCACTTCCGGGTTCGTTTCGTCACTTCGATTTCGCCCGCTGGCGGCATGCGTCAGATACAGGAAGGTAACCTTTTGCTGCCGGAGGGAGCCTCATCTGTACCGAAAACTGCATGCGTGGCAGTTTTGTCGGCCCGTCGCCCGCTCGGGACACACTACACTAAACCTGATGGACTTTTTGAAAGCCTACTCCCTTCCGCTCTGCTTCCTTTTCCTGATTGCTTGCAAAAAGGAGGTCCCCGTAAAGGCTAAAGTCGATACGGGCCCAGTGGTGGTTCGCTCGGCGATCGCCAAAGAGAAGCGGATCCAGCGCGTGGTAGAGTCCGTCGGTACGTTTTTCCCTTACGAAGAGGCCATCATCAGCGCCGAAGTGGATGGCAAAGTGGATGAAGTCAAAATCGATTTGGGCGACATGGTCGCTCCCGGCCAAGTTCTGGCGCACATTGCCGATGAAGAACAGCGCTACTTGCTGGCCCAACAGGATGCCCAATTGCACCAGTCGCTCGAGCGCTTGGGCTTAAAAGACGAAAAGGATCGCGTGAAAGACGTCAAGGAAACTCCCGAAGTCCGGCGCGCGGCTGCCGACATGCAGGAAGCCGAGCAGCGCTTCCGCCGGGCTCGCAGCCTCGTTGACCAAGGCATCGGAGCCCAAGCCGATCTTGACCAGTTCCAGGCCCGCTTCAATTCCGCCAAAGCGGCCTACGACGCCGCCATCAACCAGGCCCGCAATCTGATTCAGGAGGTGGAGCGCTACAAGGCCGTTCTGGATCTTCAGCGCAAAAAACTGCGCGACACCACCGTTCGGGCCCCGTTTGCCGGGCTGGTCAAAGAACGCATGGTCACCGTCGGCCAGTTCACCCGGGCTAATACGCCTTTGCTAATCCTGGTCAAAACGGACCCCATCCGCCTCCGCGTCGAAATTCCCGAAAAGATGGGGCCCTGGATCAAGCCCGGCCAAGTCGCTGAGATCCTCGTCGAGGCCTATGCGGATCGCAAGTTCTCGGGCAAGATCTGGCGCGTCTCGCCTACCGTTGACGCCAATAAGCGGACCTTCGTCGTCGAAGCCCTGGTGCCCAATCCCAATAACCAGTTGAAGCCTGGCTCCTACGCCCGCGCCCGCGTCCCCACTGATCGCATGGATGCGGTGCTCATGATTCCCTATCGGGCCGTGAACTACGTGCTGGGGTCGAACAAAGCCTACGTGATCAACAACGGCGTCATCGATGCCCGCGACGTGAAACTGGGTGACCGGATCGACGAAGAAGTCGAGGTGAGTGAAGGCCTGTCCGATGGCGAAGTGGTGGCGATGGGTCCGCTGGCGCGTCTGGACACCGGCACGCGCGTCCGCATTGGCGAAGGTAAGAAGACAGCCCCGGCTCCCAAGCCGGCCGAGTAACCCCCATGCAATACACCCGCCTTGGTTCAACCGGATTGCGCGTTTCGCGGCTCTGCCTCGGATGCATGACCTATGGCACGCCCACTTGGCGCGAATGGGTGCTCGACGATGCCCAAAGCCGGCCCTTCTTCCGCCGTGCCCTCGACGCCGGCATCAACTTTTTCGACACCGCCGACATGTACTCGCTCGGCGTCAGTGAAGAGGTCACCGGCCGCGCACTCGCCCAGGTGAAGCGCGATTCGGTCGTCATCGCCACCAAGGTCTATAACCCGATGAGCGCCGGACCCAACGATCAAGGCCTATCCCGCAAGCACATCATGCACTCGATCGACGCCAGCTTGCAGCGCCTCGGCACCGACTACATCGACCTCTACCAGATCCACCGCTACGACCCTCACACGCCCATCGAAGAGACCCTCGATGCGCTCGACGCCGTCGTCCGGGCCGGGAAGGCTCTTTACATCGGTGCCTCCTCCATGTGGGCCTGGCAGTTTGGCCGCATGCTCGCCACCTCCGACCGGCGTCACCTCGCCCGTTTCGCCACCATGCAGAACCACTACAACCTCGTCTACCGCGAGGAAGAGCGCGAAATGATCCCGTTCTGCCGCGCCGAAGGCATCGGCCTGCTGCCCTGGAGCCCGCTCGCCCGCGGCTTCCTGGCCGGTAATCGCCGTGCCCAAGACTACGGCGACACCAGCCGCGCCCGTACCGACGCGCTAGCCCAACAGTACTACTACCAACCCAGCGACTTCGCCGTCGTCGACGCCGTTTCCCGCGTTGCCACCCGTCGCGGGGTCTCCAACGCCCAGATCGCCCTGGCCTGGGTGTTGGCTCAACCCGGCGTCACCGCGCCGATCATCGGAGCCAGCAAACTCGCGCAACTCGATGAAGCCCTAGCGGCGGTCGAGTTGACGCTTTCCGCCGAGGAAATCGGCGAACTCAGCGAACCCTACGCCCCGCACGCTGTTTTGGGCCACCAGTAGGCTTAAGGTAAAGACCTTACGTCGCTGAGGAAAAGTCGAATAAGCGATATAAGTATATGAAATTAAAATACTTAGAAGCTTAGACCTCCCTCCCTTCTTGGTGAAAAGTGTTGCAAGATACAACAGCGAAGAGGAGGTAAAGACCAAATGAATCGATTCTTGTCAAACAAGAAAAAATGAGTTGTTGCAATAAAGGCTACTGTCATGGTAGAAAAATAGTGTAAGAGCCGCAAAGTCTCGTTTCGAGGCAAGGTGGCCAACCCGGAGTTCGGAAACTCGCATGCCCCAGATATTCCCGAAAAATCTCGATTTCTTCACGCGGCTCAGCGGCGCTGTGCTCATCGCGGCGGTCATGACCGGTGTCGGTCTCGCTTACTACGTGATGAGCCCTGATGTTTTGGAGACGGGCTACACCCCCGTCCAACCAGTCCCGTATAGCCACAAGCTGCATGCCGGCAACTTGGGGATGGATTGCTATTACTGTCACACCACCGTAGAGAAGGCCGCCCATGCCGCCATCCCGCCTACTGAAACCTGCATGAACTGCCACACGAAGGTAAAAGAGAAGTCGGCGTTGCTGGCTCCCATTCGCGAGAGCTACGAAACCGGCAAAGCCGTGCCGTGGGTGAATGTCCACGTCCTGCCGGACTATGTCTATTTCAATCACCAGTCGCACGTGACGGTGGGCGTGAGTTGCGTCTCCTGCCACGGCCGTATCGACCAGATGGTGGAAGTGAAGCAAGTGAAACCACTCAATATGGCGTGGTGTCTCGAGTGCCATCGCAACCCGGCGCCGAATCTGCGCCCCGTGCAGTATGTCACGAAGCTCGATTGGAAGCCCGAAGGCGATCCGGCTGAATATGGCCGTCAAGTCATCGCGGCTAAGGGGATCAACCCGCCAGTGAACTGTTCAGGCTGTCATCGTTAGAAAGGTCACGAGTCAGAAACAATGGACCTAATTCAAATTTCCTCCGCCCAAAACGCCACCGGTAAGAAGTACTGGCGCAGCTTGAATGAGCTGTCTGGCACGCCTGCTTTCTCGGCGTGGGTCGAAAACGAATTCCCGGGTGGTGCGGAGATCCTCGACCCCAACTCGCGCCGCACGATGTTGAAGCTGATGGCGGCGTCGTTCGGCATGGCCGGACTCGTCGCTTGCCGCCGCCCGGAAGAGAAGATTCTGCCCGTGTCCAAATCGGCCGAGGATGTCATCCCCGGCAAGCCCATGTTCTACGCTACGGCCTTTGTGAATCGTGGCGTCGCCAATGGCATTCAGGTGGAAGTTCACGATGGCCGTCCTACGAAAGTGGAAGGCAATCCGATGCACCCCAATAGCCAGGGCGCGGCCTCGGCATTGGCGCAAGCCTCGGTGCTGAGTGTTTATGACCCCGATCGCGCCCGGACGGTACACGAAGGTGCTGCGTCATCCAGTTGGGGGGCCTACGATAAGGCCATCGCCGGCGTAGTGGCCGGGTTGGGCGCTGGCGCTGGTTTGCGCATTCTCTCGGAGCGCACCTCTTCGCCGACTCTCCTGTCGGTGAAGGGGGAGTTGCTCAAGAAGTATCCGGAAGCGAAGTGGGC
>JAYVUQ010000414.1:0-5814 GCA_043787785.1 Bryobacteraceae bacterium | reverse complement strand
GCTGAAATATCAGAGGCCGCCCCCACACACGATGGGAACGGCCTCTGGATCAACAGTCGTGGCGCGGAAGCCCTGACCCCTGATGACGGGTCCATCTTGGCACGGCGCCGCGGCCCTGTCAACCTGAGGCCGGTTACCCCCTGGCCGGTGGCCAAAGGCAGCAGCCAAGAAAACAACAAAATGCCAGAGTAGACCTTCCCCATGATTCAATCCTCGTTTCCCAAAATAGTGTGAATCGAGTATATACCAAAGTTGTCTGCCGCACCGAGAATGGCAAAATGCACCCGTTGATTCAAAAAGCCAACGCGAACGAAATCATCCCAGCCCTAATGCGTCATCGCATAAATCGCATAGCTCAATCCGGTCCGGATCGCCTCCTGCGAATAAACCTCCGGATAATCCGGATCGTCCGCGAATTCCCAGCCATCCCCGATGTCCATATTAAAGCAGACCGCCACCACAATATGCCCCTTCGGATCCCGAATCGCCCGCCAGTGCGGCACGTCGCCACCGCGCTCCACCTGGTTGCCATGCACCACGTTCTGCCCCGGCACCCGCGTCAGTTTCTTCGTATCGAAAAGCGTGTGATAAATCGGGTCGGAAGCCTGCAACTCATCGGCCTGCGCCTCAGGGTATATGTGATGAATGCCCGTCATGAAGCGCGCCCATTCGCGATCATTGTGGAAGTCGTCCACCATCAGGAAGCCGCCTTGATCAAAGTACCGCCGCAGCCTCGCCGCTTGCGATTTCGAGAGCTCCCAATCACCCACCGAGATTGCAAGCGTAAAAGGATGCTCGAAGATCTCTTCGCTATCCAGTTCCACAATGGTCTCGATCGGCCCCGCATCCAGCCGCGTCAGCCGGCTCATCAGCGAGATAAACAGCCGGTCGCCCTTATTGGCGTCAATGCCCCAACGCGCATATCGCCCGCCGCCCCGGTCCAGCGGCGAATAATAGCGCAACCGGCCCAGGGCAAACTCACCCTTCCGCGTCGCATCCGGCGGATCGTCCACTGGGTCCTGCATCTCATGCTCATAGCGCTGCCACACGCGGCTCTTATACTGCGCGGTCAATAACCCCGCCAGCATACTTGCCAACAGCAAAGCGCCGATGTTCCGCATTCCTCCAGAGTACACGGCTCGGGGCACCTCAGCGCCACGAAGCCGGGCGCAAAGTTCGGTAACCCTCGTAAACCGCGCCGCACAACGCATTCGTCGATACCGCTCACCACCGGCGGCATGGCTGCCCGAGCGAAAGCTCACCATCGGCACCCCGCAGCACATCGCCGCCACCATCCCCACCGCCATAGCCGTCTTCGCCACTTACTTACTCGCCCAGTTGTTCCAACTGCCGCTCAATCCGCCGGTCCGGCACAATCCACAGCAGCGCCACCGAAACATAAAGTGCATTCGAAAGCCAAGGTTCTAGCCACGCCAGTGGGATCGCCACCAGATAAATCATCGGGCACAGTTTGCCCTTCCAGTCCCGCCCCAATGCCGCGGCCAGCCGCGAGCCACGCCCTTGCTGCGCAATGATGGCGCACTGCAAAACATAGTAAGCCAGCGCCGCCATCAGTAGCACCGCCCCATACAACGCCGTTGGCAGCACCGCCATCCGCGTTTGGCCCACCCATGCCGTGCTGAATGGCAGCAGCGACAGCCAGAACAATAAGTGCAGATTAGCCCACAAAATCCCCGCGCTTACCCGTGTCGTCGCCTGCAGTAAATGATGATGATTGTTCCAATAAATCCCCACATACGTGAAGCTCAATATGTAACTTAGAAAGATGGGCCACAAACCTCTCAGCACTGCCGGTTCTGGTGAGGTGGGTGCCTTCAATTCGAGCACCATAATCGTGATGATGATCGCCAGCACTCCATCGCTAAAGGCTTCCAATCGATTCTTAGGCATCACCGCATTCTCGTCCTCCGTGCATTCGTCACTCAGCTGGCGCATCATGAGTGTAGCCCTAGCCCGGCGCCCTGACACCCAGCGGCCGACGGATCCCCAAGTGCGTTGCCTGCTCAAACGCATGGCCCATCTGCAGCACCGAAAAATCCTGATGATGCCGGCCCACGATTTGCAAGCCGACCGGCAATCCCTCGGGCGTGAAGCCCGCGGGTACAGACATCGCCGGGCTGCCCGTCAGCGTAATATACCAGCATGCCTTCATCCAGTCGATGTAACTCTCCATTCGCGTTCCGTTGATTTCTCTCGGATACGGCGTCGTTACCTCGAATGGCGGTACCTGTGTAACTGGCAGCACAAAATACTCATAAGTCGTCAAAAACTTCTGAAAGCGATGCCAAATTTCCGTATGCAGTGTCTCCGCCCGTGCCACGTCGCTGCCGGAAAGCGCGAGGCCCTGCTCCACCTCACCTAATAAAGTGTCCTTGTACAGCGCCCGATGCGTCGGCAGTCGCTCGCCTTGCGCCGCTGCCGAACCCCACGCGCGGAGAGTCTTAAAGGCAAAATCCGCGCCCCTAAAATCGGGTTCCGCCTCTTCCACCTCGCAGCCCAAGGCGGCAAACACCTTGCGCTGCGCGTTCACCACGGCAGTTACGCGAGGATCAAATGGCACCCCGCCCAAATCCTTAAACCATGCCACGCGCACGCCCTTCAAGCTCCGGCCAAGCGGCTGCCGAAACACGCTCCCAGGCTCCGCCAAAGCCAGCGGTGCGTCCGCGTACCGGCCGGCCATGGCGCTCAGCAATAGCGCCACGTCGCCCACCGAACGCGCCATGGGGCCAGCTGTAGCTAGGGGCGAAAACGTCAGATTCGGCACCCGGCCCGGCGACGGCCGAAAGCCAACCACGTTGCAAAAAGCGGCCGGATTCCGCAGTGACCCGCCCAAGTCGCTCCCATCGGCGATCGGCAGCATGCCCGCTGCCAGTGCCACGGCCGCCCCCCCACTCGATCCGCCGCAAGTCTTACTCACGTCATAAGGATTTCGCGTCGCCCCAAACACCGCATTGAAAGTCTGCGAGCCTGCCCCGAACTCCGGCGTGTTCGTCTTGCCCAACAGCACCGCGCCCGCCTCCCGGATCCGCTCCACGATCAAATCGTCCACCGTCGGCACTTGATCCTTGAAGATCAACGAGCCGTACGTGGTGCGGATGCCCCGCGTATTCACCAGATCCTTGTGGGCAATCGGCAATCCATGCAACGGGCCCAACGGCAAGCCTTTGGCCTGCCTCTCATCGGCTGCGGCCGCCGACTTCTGCGCCTGCTCCGCCACCAGAGTGACAATCGCATTCAGCTTCGGGTTCATCCGCGCGATCTGCTGCATGTGCGCAGCCAACAGTTCACGCGCCGACACTTTCTTGGTGCGGATCAGTCGTATCATCGCCACCGCGCTCTCAAAGCAAAGGTCATTCGCCGCAGTGAGCTGGGTCGCCGCCGACAGGCTCAGCAACGCACTTCGCCTGGGAATTCTATCCATAGGTCTTCGCCTCCTCTTTCTTATTTCTACTATCGCGCCCCGCTGATGAAACTTTATACGTTCACGGCAATTTTGCCGTCCAAAATCAAAGACTTAAGGACAATTACTATTCCCCGTCTGCTATCCTCAGTCTGGGCTCTGTGTTTCGCATCGCCCCGCGTTAATAAGGGAGTTACTCCAATCGAATCAATCACTCCCGGGTTAGTTTCGTCACTTCGCAATTAACCGTAATGCCATATCGAGCGCCGCCTCAAAACTGCGCGTCGAAGCCAAGCCTTTCCAGGCGATATCGAAAGCTGTGCCGTGGTCCACTGAGGTGCGGATGATCGGCAGCCCCAACGCGATGTTAACTCCGCCTTCAAAGTCGAGTAACTTCGAAGGTATGTGGCCCTGGTCGTGATACATGCAAACTACGGCGTCGTACTTCTTGCGGCGGACCGCCAAATAGAACAGCGTGTCCGGTGGCAGCGGACCCTCCACATTCCACCCCTGCTCGCGCGCCCATTCCACCGCCGGCCGGATGTCGGTGATCTCTTCCGTGCCAAACAAACCGTTCTCTCCGGCGTGCGGATTCAGGCCCGCCACCGCCACCCGGGCATTCGGCTTCAGCCTCCGCGCCGCGTGCCAGGTAAGTTCGATAATCCGGCGAATGCGCGGCTGCTGGCAGCGCTCAATGGCTTGGCGCAGGGAACAATGGGTGCTCACGTGGGTCGCGATCAGGTCCGGCGAAGCGAGCATAATCGTCACATCTTCGCTGCCGCAGAGTTCGCCGATTAGCTCGGTATGGCCGGTGAAGTGCGGGTCGGTAAGTTGAGTCGCTTCTTTGTTCATCGGCAGCGTGACGATGGCCGAAATCTCTTTGGCCAAGGCGTCATGAGTCGCCCGCACCACATATTCCCGTGCGGCCTTGCCGGACGCGGCATTGATTTCGCCAGGTGTCAGATCACCTTTCGCCAAGAGCCCCGCGTCGATGACATTTACTTTTCCCGCCTGCCAATCAGCAGGCTTTAGAATTGCGACTAAGTCGAGCCCGAGTCCCAAGCTGGCATTCAGCATGTCAAGTGGAACTAAGTCGCCATAAACTACATAGGGGACGAAGATCGCTGCCGCCGCCTTTAGTAATATCTCTGGACCCACTCCGCTTGAGTCGCCCATTGTAATGCCAATCCATTTACTCATGAAAATCTCTCTACTAGTTGTTCCACTAAGTTCTCATCGCCGAATCCGCCAGCCTTGGTGACAAACAGAAGCTCACCCGACCGGCAAGCCGCCACTCCCGGCAGTACTTCCGGCAATGGCTCCAGTGTAACGATACCGAGCGCCTGCCAAAGCGCCCAGGCCGTATCGCCGCCCATGATCAGAATCCCCCGCGGACGCCGGGCGGCGATCATTTCGCTGGCCTGGCGCGCCAGTTCCTCGGCTACTTTCTCTGGCGGGCCAGCGGACTCCAACGGGCTCGTCAGCACCGCTATGCCCTGCGCTGCCGCGTAGCCGGCTTGCCGGCGAGACCGCCGATGCCGGCTGCCGCACACCACCAGCCAATGGTGAACCGTCGGCCAAGCCTCAGCTGGCCGCGCCGGAAACTGATGGAGATTTGCCCAGAGTTTGACGATGTTGGCGGGGCCAGCGAGGCACACCCTTCGGCCAGGCAAGATCGCGGCGAAGCGCTCGAGATCCTGGTCGGTTTCGGCGTCGCAGATCAGGACTTTCCGCTGCCCGCTAGTCAGTACCATCTGCAAGCTAGCCACGTCCGGAATCAACTGAGTGGTCAGCGCCGGAAACAATTCGGCAATGGCCGAAGTCTTGACGGGATGACGCAGGTCCTTGCCGAATTCAGTCTCGTGCACCGCGATTCCGTCAACAAAGACATGGCCTTGCCGCACCGTGCGGCCCAAGGCCGGGTAAGCAGGCAGGTAGACCACCGGTCCTTGCGAAAGAATTGCCAGAAGTTCAGATCCGATATTGCCGCGAAGGGTGGAGTCGGTCTTCTTAAAGATGCCGCGGTCCGCCTGCGCCGCCCAGCGCTCCACTCGTTCACCTGCCTCGGCGGCGGCCAAATGGCGCGACTCCGTATCGACCACCAGCACGCCCTCGGCCAGCGTGGATCTGGCTGCAAAGGCAATAGCCGTCCTGATGCCCAACCCCGCCAAAAGGGACGCGCACTCTAGCGCCCCGGTGGCATCGTCGGCCAGCACCAAGCCCGATCTGCGGTTCTCGGTCACTTTGCCAGTCTACCGGATGAGACACAATGAAAGGATCTTGCTGATGCGCATTCTATTCGCCTTGCGGCTGCTCGCCGCGGTACCGGCGTTCGCCGCGCCCCGCCTCGACTACGGCCGCGACATTCGCCCGATTCTCTCGGAAAATTGCTT
>JAYVUQ010000413.1:0-2873 GCA_043787785.1 Bryobacteraceae bacterium | reverse complement strand
CGGGTTATGACTTAAAGGCGCTAGGCCATAACTCGCCCGAGTATCTGCACGCGGTAATTGAAGCGGTGAAGCTCGCCTTTGCCGACCGCGACCGTTACTATGGCGACCCCAAGTTCAGCCAAATTCCCGAGTCGACTCTGCTGGCGATGGATTATGCCAATGGCCGGCGCGCTCAGATTGACCCGGCTCACGCTTCGATGGAACATCGGCCCGGTGCGGTGAATGGCTTCCCTGCCCTCTCCCTGGGCGATTCAAAGCGCCGCTCGGTGGACCAGGACACCACCTGCGTCAACGTGGTGGACAAGTTCGGCAACGCATTTACGGCCACCCCGAGCGGTGCCTGGCTACCGTCGGTAATCGTCGCGGGCACGGGCATTCCGCTCTCGAGCCGGCTGCAATCCCTTATCCTCACGCCGGACCATGCCAATACACTCGCCCCCGGCAAGCGTCCCCGCGTCACCTTAAGCCCAACCATGGTAACGAAGGGTGGCGAGCCGTACTTAGTGATGTCCACGCCCGGTGGCGATAACCAGGATCAGGCGATGTTACAAGTCCTATTGAACTTACTCGTTTTTGAAATGCAGCCGCAAGAAGCAGTCGAGGCTCCGCGGTTTCAGACCGAGCATTTCTATTCCTCTTTCGGCCACCATGAGTTTCAAGCCGGCAAGGTAAATATGGAGGAGCGTTTCCCCAAAGCTACGGTTGACGCCTTACGCGCGAAGGGGCACAAGGTGCTCGTTACGGGCCCGTGGTCAAACGGTTCGGCGCCCACGGTGATTCTAATCAAAGATGGCATCTTGAGCGGCGGCGCCGACTTGCGGCGCGGCCGCTTCATCTTCGGCCGCTAGTGTGCTCAATGGCTTCGTCATAGACCGCTTTGGCCAGGCGAGCGATGACGGATTCGATGAGAGCGGGGTCGGCCTTAGCGTTCGTCACACAGATGGCGAGCGCGAGGCGCTGGCCCTTGGGCAGAGTAATTAGACCGAGGTCGTTGGTGGCGGCGCTGACCCCTTGGCGGACTCCGGAGGTGCCGGTCTTGTGGGTAACCACCGCAGTGGCGGGCAACAGGCCTTTGATCCGTTTAGGCCCGCTGGGCGACTCAGTCATCCATCTGCTCAGAAGCTCAGTATTTTCGCGGTTTAAGGGTGACCGATCGTTCAACCGGCGTAGTAACTTCACCGCGGCGCTCGGCTGGAACCAATTGCGGTACTGGGCGCTGGAATCGCGATGCAAAACGGCTTCAGAATCCCGAAGTTCAAAGCCCCGCACACCCAGCGAATGGATGTAAGCCGTCACCCGCGCTGGACCACCGAGGATGCGCAGAAGAGTATCGGCGGCGGCATTGTCACTCAGCGAAACGGCCAGCCGCATGAGTTCCCGCAAGGGAACGTCGACATTGGCATCGGGATACTGGTCTTGCAAGGGGCTGTAGGTGGTGGGCAGAATGCGGTCGCCGGGCAGAAAGCGAATCGGCTGATCCAATTGGAACCCGCCCTGCTCAATCCTGGCGAAGGCCGCCAGCACGAGCGGGAATTTGAAGACAGACTGCATGGGCGGGCGTCCGTTTGCGCCCAAGTTACAGTCGAGACGGGCTCCGGGTAGGAGGCAGGCGATGAAGACTTGGCCTTGCGCCTCTGCGGCGATGGCAGCCAGGAGCTTTTGCAGGCTGGAATGGGCGAAGAGCGTTGGCACCAGAAAAGAAAACAGCAGTAGGCGAGCAGTCACCTTGTCAGGGTAACAAGCGCAATCATCCCACTTGGCGCACGGTAAGCTGAGAGAGTGAAAAACTCACATTTTTACGCTCTCATCCTCGCCGGCGGACGAGGTACCCGTTTCTGGCCGCGGAGCCGCAAGGCGCATTCGAAACAAGTGCTCAGCTTTACCGGGGATCGGACGTTGATCCAACAAACCGTGGATCGCTTGCTGGAAGTGCTGCCACCGGAGCGGATCTTTGTCCTCACCAATCCGGCGTTGCGGACCGAGATCGTCAAGCAATTGCCCGGCGTGCCGAAGGGCCAGATTCTGGCCGAGCCGGCCCAGCGCAACACGGCCCCGGCGATCGGGCTGGCGGCACATTTGATTGGGCAGTTGGACCCCGACGCCGTCATGGGGGTTTTTCCGGCCGACCATGTGATCACGAAACCGAAACGCTTTTTGAAGTTCGTACGCGCCGCCTATGCGGGCGCGAGCCAAGGGCAAATGGTGGTCCTGGGCATTCAAGCCCGCTGGGCCGAAACTGGCTATGGCTATGTGGAGTTTCCGGCCGGCTTCGCCCCGGGCGGCACCACACCGCTGGGAGTGCTGAGCTTTCGGGAAAAACCCAAGCTCGAAGACGCGCAACAGTATCTTGCCTCCGGCCGCTTTTGCTGGAATGCCGGGATGTTTTTCTGGAGAACCTCGGTGTTTGGCGACGCCCTCCGCCAGTTCTTGCCCAAGACCGCGACTTTGCTGGCGGCCCTGCCCAAAGCCGCCGCGCGAAATTTCCCTTCCGAACTCGCCCGCATTTTTCCGCTTTGCGAGAATGTTTCAGTCGACTATGGCGTGATGGAGAAGGCCACCCAAATCTCGGGCCTCGCCACGGACGATATCGGTTGGAATGATGTCGGCAGTTGGAACGCGGTTTATGAGTTGCTGACGCGGAAGATGGGCGACAACGTTTCGCGGGGTGAGTCGCTGGCTATCGATAGCCATGGCAACTACGTGGACGCTGGGAAGAAAGTGGTGGCGCTCGTGGGAGTGGACGATCTGGTGATTGTCGACACGCCCGATGCGCTCCTGATCACCAGCCGTCACCAATCGCAAAAAGTAGGGGAAATGGTGAAGCTGCTCGAGAAGTTGAATAGGCATGAATTGCTTTAATTTACTTAATTGAG
>JAYVUQ010000412.1:0-2801 GCA_043787785.1 Bryobacteraceae bacterium | reverse complement strand
CTGGGGCAATCGCCTCAACCAAACCGCCGTCAAAGGCGCCGTGCCCACCATGGTCTCTCTGACGGATCCGCCTACCAACCGCATCCAATCCCACACCTACGACGCCAACAGCAACACCGTCAACACGCCCCAACAAGGCGCCATGACTTACGACGTCATGAATCGCCTCAAGACCGTCGCGAGCGATAGTTACGGCTATGACCCTTCGAACAAGCGCGTGTGGAAGAATGATGAGCTTACCTTCTGGGGAGCAGGCGGTGAACGCATCGGCCGCTACTCGGCGACGAAGTTAGTCGACGATACGGGGGCCCATTTCTTCGTCTTCCAGAAAGTCCAGATCGATGAATACTTCGGCGGGCGAAGGCTGACGACCCAGGATCGGCTGGGGTCGGTGGGGAGCTATTATCCCTACGGCGAGGCGAAGTCTGGCACGGTGTCCAATGCCGATTCGTTTGCTACTTACTATCGGGACTCTACGGGGCTGGACTATGCCGATCAGCGCCACTATTCAGCCGTATTGGGCCGTTTCTTAATGGCAGATGACAGTTACTTGAATGAATCCCTAGGGCTGCCGATGTCTTGGAATCGTTATGCTTACGTAGAGGGCGATCCCGTAAACGCTGTTGACCCTGAGGGGCTCAAAACCTGTCGGGACGCAACTTTGGGCGGATTCGAGGCTGGCGGAATCTCAAGTGGAACTACGGTTGGCCAAGTCATCGGCTCCGGTTCTGCGTCGATCGTCCAGTCAAATTTGGCCGCGCTTGCTGTCACTATCTATACCGAATCCGGATACCCGTCTTTCACAGCGTCAAACCAGGTTCAATCTGCTGACGAGAAAAGTGCGATCGGCGGAACCATCATGAACCGATTTAGTCTTGTGAACAACGATTGGGATTTATTAGCTGGCGCGCCCGGGACTCGAGGCGGGACACCTGTTCGAATTTCGGACTTCGGAGCGGCCGATGGCACGATTGGATCGATTGTATTTGCAAAGAATCAGTTCGAGCCTTGGCAGTCGGCTTGGAGCCTTACGGATTCTGCCGCAGGACGTCTAAACAGTGCACTTAGTTCTGACTCGACTAGTGGGCAGTGCAATTCTTTGGTCCAAAGTATTGCAACAGCGGCTGGTTATTGGGCGGCACGATCAAGCTCTGTGTTCTATGGAGATAACCTTCCTGGCGGCGGCTCAGCGGCCTATCTTGGTTTTTCAGCGGCTGCACGAGGGAATCAACCTACGAAAGCGTATTACGAAGTGTGGCTGCCAAGCTTTGGCGGTGGCAATCAGTTTTCAGGTGTGTTCTACAATCAGATCGTCCGTCGAGGATCGATCTCGAGTGCACCTCAACAAGCTCCAGGGTCTGATTCAGGTCTCCGGGGAGGCGGATCAGGTAGCCCCATGCCCGCGCCTGGCGGTGGCGGTGGGCGCGGGAGACGAATTTGACATGCGAGCCAGACTCCTCTCATTTTTTTCTATTATCCTGACTGTGAGTGGACTTCCGGGGTTGTTGCTGGCGGGCCCAGCTAGTTCTCCGACACCGATTGCATCCGCGCTGGGTTGGTTCACCCGTTGGTACTCATCTAGCAACTCAAAAGGGACTCAGTCGTGTGAAGGCGAATATCGCAATGGGAAAATGTGGATGGCATGTACACCTTTGAGTGCCCAAGTGTTGGTAATCATTGGACCTAACGGCGAATGCTCAATAAATTCAGTTGAACCCGATTTCAAGATACCAAGCATGTTTACATTTACGCCAAGCCGACAGCCTTTGATACTACCGGGTCGGCATCTTTGCGATGGTGTGCCTCAAAAGGAAGGTGAATTTAAGATCTCCGTGACACCGATTATGGGTAAAACGGACGTCGATTTGTCGGAATTGGCCAAGCGCACTGCTCTTAATGCCATGCGGTTCTGGCGCAGGAGCGGGTGCGTTGCGAAATTTCCTCTGATCTACCACGGCGACCCAACCTTCCAGGTCTACATTACATGCGATGGACGCTTATGGGCGATTGAGGAGTATGAAATCGCTTCGGGGAAGCCGGAAGTAGCGCCGCGTGGGTATGATTCTTTTCACAAGCGTGAACCTTCATCAACTCAGATCGGCCGCCTGCTAGATCCCCGCTTGTGGTACTCCTACTCAGCGATTGGACCGGATCTCAGGTAACCGACCGAGAGGGACCCACCGAGGCATGCCTGGCACGACCAAGACGTGCCCGGCACCGCAGCGGGGAACACCGAGGCATGCCTGGCACCACCAAGGAAAGGGAGAAATGTCGTGCCCGGCACCGCTGCGGGGAAGACCGTGGAAAATAGCCATACCCGCAGATGAGGCCACCGAGGCATGCCTGGCACCACCAAGGAAAGGGCAAGAAAATGGCGTAGAGAAATACGATACCCGCAGGTGAGATAGGAAGTAAGACAAGGGGGAGCATTGGGGGCAATCAGCCCACCCACATCGACGCAATACTGGCGAGTCCGATCAGGACCCAGGGCATGTTAGAGGGCTACCGGGGGACACACGAAAGGGTTACAGGACTCAGCCCAAAACGGACCCAGCCCCCAACCCCGCCAGCGGCTTCGCCCAACCCCGCGGCCGGTTATACGACCCCAGCCCTCGCCGCGCATTCAAAGCCGCCTCCACCACCGGCCCATCCAGAAACGCCGCCCAATCCACCGCCGCCGTCGCCGGATTGTGGAAAACCTGTTGCCAAACCTCCAGGCAAAGCCGCCCCTCCAGCGAATCGCCAAAGCAATGCGCCCGCGCACTGGACCATTTCCAATCCATCGCCCGCCGCACCAAACC
>JAYVUQ010000411.1:0-12187 GCA_043787785.1 Bryobacteraceae bacterium | reverse complement strand
CATCGCCTCGCTCAGAGAACCCGCACAAACCGCACAATCGGAAACGTGCGACAAGGCGACTTGCGCGCTCGCTGGCGATAACAAGTCTTCGGCGAGTCCGGCGATGTCAAATGAAGTCAAACAGCCGGGCTTGGTTTCCATTCCCAAATTCGTCCCTCTCGCTATGAATGACGAGCCGACGAGCGGAAACCCTTTTGTTCATCCAAACTAAGATGACTGCGCAACGCCGCGGTAAGGCGAAAGAGCAGACTCTCTACGCCTTTCAAGGTTAATCCCATGGCGGCCATGGCGGCAATTTCTTTGGCTGTAAACCCCTGCCGGTAATAGAGCCAAAACACATTGCGGTCCCGCAGGACAGTCTCCGCTGGGCAGATATCGGCCAGCAAAATGTCCAGCCGCTCAAACAGCATGCGCCGGTGCAATTCGCTCTCCGCCGGACGGTCCACGGCCAGGTCATGCTCCAGCGCTTCCAGCGAAACTGTCTTCCGCGTGCCGTGAACCGGATTTTTCAGCCGTCGCAAATAGTCCACGGTCGTCGAGTACGCCACCGCCCGCACCAAGCCATAAACCCCGTTGGGATGATCGGAGCGCACACTTCGCAGAATCTGAAAGTTATGGGCGCAAAGCTTTAGATAGACGTCCTGCACCAGGTCATCGACATCGGCCCGGTCGGGCATGCCATTGGCCGAAGCCGTCCTTACCACGGTCGCCACGATGAGCTCGTGAAATCGCGCAAGAAAGCCCTCCCAAGCGTCGATTTCCCCAGCTTGAGAGGACGCCAACATAAGGATGAACTCGTTGGGAGGCAGAACTTCACACTATAGCATTCGAGAATAACTCTGCCACATCTATTCCCAGGCTCTAAAATGCAGGTATCGCGAGCGACACCTCTACCGCCCGCTGGCCCATCGGCGATTCCCTATCGCCGTCGTGCCCGCTTTTTCGCCGGTGCCTTTTTAGCGGCCTTCCTCGTTGCTCTCTTCGCGGCTTTCACCGCCGGTCCCGGCGGCACCACGCCTTTGAGCGCATGGCCAGTCTGGTCATCCGTCTGAAAAGTCTGCGACTGAAACACCATGAAGAACGCGCGGAATTTGCCGCTCGGGTCCTCAAAGAACAAACATCCGTCCCGGAAAATACCGTCATCGCCACCATGGCTCTTGTCGTTGCCTTGATTCATGTGGATATCGTGGATCCCATTGCCCGGCAGGAACTTAAAGTACTTGTCCTTCTTCTCTTCCGGCCCCCACTTCGCGCCCAAGGCGTAGACAACGGAACCTGAGAACTTCATCGCGTCGACGACGGCTTTTTCCAGCTTGTCCTTCAAGTCGTTGTCCGCTCCCGGGATGTCGCCCGGCACTACCGCAAACTTATCCACTTTCACCACGCCGCCCCGCACAAAATCCTGCGCGATGCCACCGGGCTTGCTGGCCACTTTCTGGAAGCCCACGGGCAACGCTTTGAGGGCCGTGGTGAGCGTGGCGGGAAGCGTCGCCAAGCTTTGGAAGAGTAAGTCTGGCGGCGTTAAGCTCGAATGAACATTCACTGCAATCCGGTGCATCGTCGATCCGGCCGTCACCAGAATCTGATAATGATCGTCGTCGGCATCCCGCAAGTGCCCCGTCACGGTGCCTTTCAGCACGCCGTAAATCAATTTATTTGCCATGTCACCTATGTAAGCGCAAACTTACGCCCAAAGGGGACATCGCTAGCGCAGGTGAAAGACATAGAGAGAATTACCCAGCGCCATCGCCACGTACTGTTTTCCCTCGCTCAGATAACTCATTGGGTTCGAGCGCACCAAGCCGCCGCCCTGAAAGCGCCAAAGCAGTTTGCCCGTCGAAGCCTGCAGCGCAAAGATCTGCCCCTCATTCGTGGCTCCGAAAACTAAATTTCCGGCGGTGGAAAGTACCCCGGCATAGGGTGGCGTGAACAAACGGTGTTCCCAAGCCACCTCTCCCGTGGTCGGCTTCAGCGCCCGAATCGCCCCCCACTCCTCTTCACCGGGAATGCTGCGAAATCCACCGCCATTGTACTGTTCACCCACTCTAAAATCCGCTTTGCCAAAAAAGTAAACTGACCCGGCCTCCCGCGCCGCCACGTATAGGTAACCCGTCTCCGGACTGTACGAGGGGCTGTACCAGTTGTTCGCCCCCGCCACCGAAGGCCATACCCGGGTGCCTGCCACCGTCGGCGAAGTACCCGCCACCCGGATCGGCCGTCCACTATCGTCCAAACCCGTGGCCCACGTCTGTTTGGCGTAAGGCTTACCCATCAGAAATTGGCCATTCGTCCGATCAAGGACGTAGTAAAAAGCATTGCGATTTGGAAAAAGGACTAACTTGCGTTTCTGGCCCCTTACTTCCCCATCGATCAGTAACGGCACCCCGGTCGCGTCCCAGTCATGTATATCGTGCGGCGTGAATTGAAAATACCACTTCAACTTGCCAGTGTCCGCATCCAGCGCCAACAGGCAGTCGGAATACAAGTTATCGCCGGCGCGGACGTCGCCATTCCAGTCTGGCCCTGGATTTCCCGTGCCCCAGTAGAGTAAGTTGGTCTCCGGATCATAGGCGCCCGTCACCCACGTCGCGGCCGAGCCATTCTTGTAACTCTCGCCGGCCCAGGTCTTGGCCTCCGGGTCCCCCGCCGCAGGCACGGTCCAGAAACGCCAGGCTTGCTTCCCGGTCTTGGCGTCGTAAGCATCCAAAAAGCCTCGAATGCCGTATTCGCCGCCGGCAATGCCAACAATGATCTTATCTTTCACCGCCAAGGGAGCCACGGTAATCGAAAGCCCGGCCCGATAGTCCGCCACCACCGTATCCCAACGCACGGCTCCGGTCTTGGCATCGAGTGCCAGCAGGTGCGCGTCAATCGTACCGACATATACCAGGTCACCCAATACCGCCACGCCGCGGTTCACCTGTCCGCAGCAAGCCCGGATGTCGTCGGCTATCGTGCGCCGGTACTTCCACAGCGGCCGGCCCGTCTTGGTATCGAGCGCTGTCACATGGCTGGGGGCTTCGGAAATATACATCACCCCATCGACGACAACCGGTGTCGTCTCAAACTTCTGCAATGAGTTCGACTGATACACCCAAGCCGGCTCGAGCCGTCCCGCGTTCTGATCGTTGATCTGCTTCAACGGCGAAAACCGGTGTCCCGCGAAGTTGCCCGAGTAAGTGAGCCAATTTCCTGGCTCCTGGTCGGCGTGTAAAATCCGCTCATGAGTAACCTGCCCCACTAACGGCATCAAGGCGATCCAGAGTAGGCTCAATTTCATTGCGTACCTCGCTCGGCTGACAAATAGGCCACTAAGTCATTCAGTTCTTGCTCATTGAGACGATCCCGGTACGCGGGCATAGTCGTTCGCTTTTCGCTCGTAATCTTGGCGATATCTTCCTTCCAGAAGGAATGCAAACGATCCGCCGTGTCGCGCAGTTGAATTGACCAGCTATCTTCGTTCAGCCGGATTCCGCGCACCACCTTGCCATCCTTGGTTGTCAACTGGACGGAGCGAAATGTATCGGGCACATCGGCCATCGGGTCGACAATCTTCGCGCGCAAATGCGTAGCGCTCCGGCGCGCCCCAATTCCCGTCAGTGGCGGCCCCATGCGGCCCCCCTCATTGCCCAGCGTGTGGCACTGCAAACAGCCCGCCTTCCCCCGCAGCACCTGTTCCCCGCTGCGCGCATTACCCGAAACCGGCACCGCCGGTAGCGCGCCGAGTGTGCGCACAAAGGCCGCTGTCTGCCAAAGTTCCCGCCCGTCCATCAACGACCCCGGCATCTCGGTATCCGGAATTCCATAACGAATTACTCGATACAACGCCGGGTCCTGCGCGGCGCGTGGAAGCACCGGAACCGCCAAATTCGCCCCCTTGCCGCCGTTGCCCTCCGGACCATGGCAACCCGCGCAACGTCCCAGGTAAAGCTGCTGGCCATATGCGATGTCCTCCGCCGAGGTGTAGGGGTTCTTCCCTGGCAAATCAAGCAGCGGCGGAGCTTGAAACAAAAGCAGCGCTGTCCACCAAATCATGTAGACTTCCTTCCATCAGAACCGCCCGCAATTATATACTAAGCCCGTATCTCGATAATTAACTGCCTTGCCGCTTTGGCGAGATTGAGTCTTCGCTACCTAGCGCCGTCCGGCACGAACGGCCTTGCCATTCTCAAAGTCGATCTCAATGAGTTTCTCGCTGGTCGGAATGCGGGCGACGACCTTCTTGGTTTGGGTGTCGATCACCGCGCCGCCGTCCGGATAGGCGTATCGGCCGTCGATGCTGAAGGAAATCCATCCCGGATGGGGTTGCTTAGCCGGATCAGCAAAGATGGGCACTTCGCCCACCAGCCGGGGCGGTAGTTTCGTCACGTCATAAGCATACACATAGCCGTACACGCCATCGACGATCCACACTTCCTTCTGGTCCGGCCGCAAGTTAATGCCGTGGCTGGGAGTCGAGTGCGGCTGGCGTTTCGGCGGATGCGGCACCTGCGCCAGGCGAGCGGCCGGAGTGTGTGCTTCCACCCGATGAATCATCTTCCCGGTTTTCAAATCGCCAATCTCAAAGCCGAGTAACGCGTCGACATTGGCGTAAACGTAACGTTCGTTGTTGGACACGGCGAAGGGGCGCACTCCCTTGCTGAACGGGCCCACCTTGCCAGTCAACTGATTGGTGGCGGTATCGGCCACGAAGACATACGGCATCGTAAGTACCTCGAAATAGACACGCTTGCCGGACGGATGCATCCAGGTATTGTGCGGACCGATGGAACCAATCGGCGAGTCAGTATAGTTCTGCCCCCGGCCCACCGGGATGGTGGCAACGACCACGCCATCGTCGGCGCGAATTACCTTCCAGTTATCCTCGTCGCGATAGGGTAGGTAGAGATACCTCCCGTCTGGGGTAATGTCGGCCGAGTCGGGATAGGTTCCCAAATTCTTACGCCAGAGTATCTTGTCCGTGGCTAAGTCGATACAGATTAAGTCGTCTTTGACGTTCGAAGTTACATAGAGCCGGCCCAAGGAAACGCTGACGCTGATCCCTTTGTAAGCTCCGGAATCGGGTATTTCAATCCGCCGTCGTAACCGGTGGCCATGGTCAATTTCATACACGCTGATGCCAGTCGCGTCAGTTACATAGAGCAATCGTTCAACTGCCGCGGCGGCCAGTTGGGAACCAATTAGAAGGGCGAGAAGGATCAGTTTCATCAGGCGGCAGTCTATCACAACCTTTGCCGCGGGGCTGAGGTCTGATAAGATCCCTAGGCATGAGAACTCAGTTCGTTCTGCTTCTGGCCCTGCTGGCCGCTTCCGGCGCAGCCCAGGAGACACGAGCCACATTGAGCGGGACGGTCCGCGATACTTCGGAGGCCGTCGTGGCTGGCGCGTCGGTGCAACTGACCAATCACGAGACCGGAGTTTCCTTCAAGGGAACCACGAATGCTTCGGGAGCGTATCGCTTTGTATTTCTCAATCCGGGCACTTACCGGCTGCAGGTGGAAGCGGCCGGCTTCAAGAAGTTCGACCGTCCGGCGATTCAGCTTCAGGTGGGCCAATCCGCCGGGGTCGATGTCAGTCTGCCGGTGGGGTCAACCGGGGAGAGTATCACCATCACGACTGAAGCCGCATTGCTCGATACCGAAAAATCGGACCGTGGCGTCGTCGTTGACAAGAAGCGCATCACCGATCTTCCCCTCAACGTGCGCAATCCCATCATGCTGGCGGCCCTGTCACCGGGCATTACTCACACGAGCGGCACGGCGCATTTGAACCCCTTTTCGAATTCTGGAATCGCCTCCTGGAGCGTGAACGGCGGCCTCAATAACAATACCGAGTTCCTCCAGGACGGTGCGCCGAATAACGCCTTCTCTGGCCGGCAAAACCGCATCGCCTACGTTCCGCCCGCCGACGCTGTGGAAGAATTTAAGGTGATGACTACCACTTACGACGCGCAATACGGACGCACGGGTGGCGGCATCATCAACGTCTCTTCGAAGAGCGGCGGCAATCAGGTGCATGGCACGGCTTACGAATTCCTGAAGCGACCGGGCCTGAACGCCAATACGTTTTCGAACAATGCCAAGGGGCTATCGCGCCAGCAGACTGGCCTTGACCAATGGGGCTTCACCCTCGGCGGTCCGGTGAGCATTCCCAAGCTCTACGACGGGCACAATAAGACCTTCGCCTTTTTTGCCGGCGAAGCTTATCACGAGAACCTGCACTTTCCCGACGAGTCAATCACGTCCGTGCCGACGGTGGCCCAAAAGCGTGGTGATTTTTCCCAGACCTTCGATAATGCCAATCGCCTCATGCCGGTCTACGACCCCAAAACCGGTCGTCAGGAAGGCGCTAACTGGGTGCGCGACGCTTTCCCCAATAACCAAATTCCCGCCAATCGGATTGACCCCAGCGCCGCGAAGATCGTCGGCTTGTACCCTGACCCGAACTCCCGCACGCCCGGCTCGCCGGACTGGCAGAATAACTTCGTCCTCAACCCCAACAAAGGCTTTTTCGATTTCCATAACTACACTGCGCGCGTGGATCATAATTTTTCCGCCCGCAGCCGCATGTATGGGCGGTGGTCCTGGAATCGACACGAGTCCTTCCGCATTAAGAACGCGATCCCCAGCTTAGGCGCCGACCATCAGACCGGTGGCAAGACCAATAACGGCCTCGTGCTCGATTATGTGACGACGTTGAATTCCAGCACGGTACTCGATTTGCGCACTTCCTTAACCCGCTGGCAAGAAGACCTGCCCGGGCTCGACCATGGCTTCACGGCGACCCAATGGGGCTGGCCGCAGTCGCTCGTCAATCAGTTGCCCATCCGCGCCCAGGGGGGCGAGCGTTGCTTTCCCACGCGGATGCTGTTCAAGCAGGATTGCGTCACACGGCCCACTTCCGGCCGCCCGCCTTACATCGGCGTCCAGTCCTACGGCTTCCTTGGTTCAAACTCTTTTCTCTTCGAGCCCACCAACGTATTCAGCGTCCAGCCGAATGTGACGATGGTGCGCGGCAAACATACCATCAAGGCGGGGCTCGATTACCGGCTGAGCCGCTTCACCGAACAGCGGCCCGACTATTCCGCCGGCCGGCTCGACTTCGACCGCGGATTCACCCGCCGTGACTACCTTGCGCAAGACGCGATCAGCGGGAACGCCATTGCTTCGTTGTTGATTGGCACGCCCTCCGCGGGCCGCATCGACTACAACGTCTTTCCGTACTTCCAAAATCACTACGCGGCCCCTTGGGTTCAAGACGATTTTAAGGTCAATCGCCGCCTCACCCTGAATCTCGGCCTCCGCTTTGACCTCAATACGGCCCTCACTGAACGCTACAATCAGGTGAACCGCGGCTTCTTCAGCGATGCTCTCAACCCCATCTCCAGCCGCATCGACAAGACCCAATTTCCCGGCTACCAGGTGAAAGGCGGCCTCGGCTTTGCCGGCGTCAACGGCGCGCCCCGCACGCCCTTCGATACCGACCATGGCACTTGGCAACCGCGGGTTGGCGCCGCTTATCAGTTGGGCTCGAAGGTCGTCATGCGGGGCGGCTACGGCATGTTCTTTACCAATCCCGTCTCGCGCGGCTCCTCAAACGGCTTCAGCATTCAGACTCCGTTTGTCGCCTCGCTCGACGCCGGACGCACCTCGGCCAATAGCGTCGGCAATCCCTTTCCCCAAGGGGTGCTGACGCCCACCGGCTCTTCGCTGGGCCTCCAAACCTTTCTCGGACAAAGCCCTTCGTTCGCCGACGTCGGCACCAAGGTGCCCTCCGTGCATCAGTTTTCGTTTGGTTTCCAAATGCGATTGCCCTGGCTGATGACCCTCGATACGTCCTACGTCGGCTCACGCACGCGCGGCGTGCAGATTCCCAAGCCCATCAACGAACTCTCCGTCGAATCGCTCGCCCTCGGGGCCGCCGCGCTCAATACCCGCGTGCCCAACCCATTCTCTGGCCTCGTCCCTGGCACCAGCATCGACGCCGCTACAATCCCGCGCCAACAATTGTTGCGCCCCTATCCGCAGTTCAATAGCTTCGACATGATGGACCGTAACGACGGCAAAGTCTGGTACAACTCCTTCCAGCTCTCGCTCGAAAAGCGCTATTCGCATGGCCTCTCCGCCATCGCCTCCTACACGCTCTCGAAGAACATCGAAGCCATCCAGTATCTCAATGGGCAGGACGCCGGGCCCGGCCGGACGCTCACCGCTTGGGACCGTCCGCATCGCCTCACCATCGCCCCCATCTATGAGCTGCCTTTCAAGGCCCGCAACCGTTGGTTGAATGGCGTGGTGGGGGGCTGGCAAACCGTCTTCACCACCACCATGCAATCCGGCGCGCCCATGGGTATCCCCGGGGATGTCTATCTGCTGGGTGATCCGCGCCTCGAAAATCCCACCTGGGAGCGCCTCTTCAAGACGGGCGTGGTTGACCTAAATGGCACCGTGCGCAACGTCGCCGCTGGCGAACAGCCCGTCTTCCAGGTTCGCCCCGCGTTCACCTTGCGCACCACTCCTTTGCGCTATGGCAATCTTCGCAACCGCTGGGCCACTACCTTTGATTACTCGGTAATCAAGAATGTCCAATTCAAGGAACGAATGAAGGCCCAGTTCCGCGTGGAAGCCTTCAACGTCTTCAATACTCCGGTATTCTCCGCCAACCCCAACCTCACCCCTACGTCCGTGAACTTTGGCGCGCTGTTCCGGGATAATGGCCAAAGCAACAGCCCCCGCATCATTCAACTCGGTTTCCGTTTCGAATTCTGATCACGGCAGCCAGAAGATCCGGCTCGCTGTTCCCGTTGGGTCGTTATAGCGAAGCCCCCGCACGATCGAAGCCGACGATTCAGGCCGCCGCTATTGGAAGGTGCGCGTCGAGAATCTACAGTTGAGCCTTCAATCTTGCGACCGCACGCAAATCTTCGACGAATTGACGGTATTCATCCTGCTTCTGCTCTTCCGGCACGCGAAGCAGAAACGACGGATGAACGGTGACGAACAGCTGGGCGCCGTTGGCCAGCGGGAAGGTGCGGCCGCGCTCTTTGGTGACCGCGATTTCCTTGCCGGCGACCGCCAACGCGGCCGTCGCGCCCAGGGCGACGATTAGCTTCGGTTTCACGATCATCATCTCGGCTTCGAGCCACGGACGGCAGGCGGCTACTTCCGAAGCCCTGGGCTTCTTATGGATCCGGCGCTTGCCGCGTTCCTCGAATTTGAAGTGCTTCACGCCGTTCGTGACGTAAACCTCCTCCCGATCCAGCCCGGCTTCCTCCAACGCGCGATTCCAGAGTTGGCCGGCAGGGCCAACAAAAGGGCGGCCCTGGACATCTTCCTGGTCTCCGGGCTGTTCGCCGACGAACATCACCTGCGCTTGTTTCGGCCCTTCGCCGAAGACAGCCTGGGTAGCGTGTCGGAAAAGATCGCAGCCTTCGCACTGCTGCACGGCTTGCTGAAGAATGGGAAGAGAACGTTCCGCCGGCACGAACGGCGCGGCGGAGGGAACGGTGTTGTTTCGCATGTGAGCCTCCCTTTCCCTGGCTTCGGCGATTAGGCCAGGGATTAAGCGGGTTTCGGGTAGCGTGGCCCAATGGCGGACGGGCATCTCCGTTTTCATGGCTTTCACCATCAGCCGCGCAGGGTTGAAAATACTGGCGTAGTAGGCGCGCCAGAGTTCCTCGAGGTCGTCGCTTTGAGGAGCTTCGCGTTGCGGGACGCCCGGGCCGTAGGAGAGTTCGCAGGTGTCCCACTGTGCACTGCGGTCCGGGGTAAGAATTGTCCAGCGCATGGCCCCAAATCGTCGAGCAAACCAGGGGCCCACCCGCTCGACGATGTCGTGATCCGGACGGTGCCAAGCGACGAACTGTTCCGGTTCGGCGTGCTCCATTTTGCGGAACCGGACAAAGGCATGCATCTTGTGGATGTCACGCTTTACCGCCTTTTGCATCAGCCAGAGCTCGCGCATATCTGGATCGACGTCAATTTGGAGCAGATGCCTTTCGCCATGAGTGAGACGATACAGCACGCGGTAGAGCAGCGGCCAGCGTTGAGGTTGGCGATGGCAGGCGGCATCGCCGGCGAGATCCAGGAATTGCCGGGGAATCCTCAGTAGTGGGGCGACAGGCGGTGCCAGGGTAGCTGGTGGGCTGAAGAGCGAGCCTTGGCCAACCTCATCAAACATCACCTCTTCCGGCGGAACATTCTGCGCCAGAAGTGACCGCGCACTTTCGCGCCAGTCCGCAAATCCGCTCACGGATATGGCTCGCATTAAAGTTCTCCGGTCAAGGCTTCGCTTTGCGCTTCGAAAAGGGAAAGCTGCATGGTCTTTGGCTTCGCGCGCTGGGGCAGGCGCAGACTATCGATCAGGAGTGCGGCCGGATTATGGTCGGCCGCAATGACAAAATGGCGGACACGTTCGATGGGTACTTTCAGGCGGGCAATGTCCTCGAGACGCAGCCGGTGAAAGCGGCGAATCTTTAAGATCCGCTGGACATTGCGGGTGCCGAGCCCAGGAACCCTCAAGAGAACCTCGCGGGCCGCGGTATTCACATCCACGGGGAAGAATTCGCGGTGGCGTAGCGCCCAAGCCAGCTTGGGATCGTGTTCCAAAGCGAGGTCGGGCTCCGCGGGCGTCGTCAATTCGTCGACGTTGAAGCCATAGAATCGCAAGAGCCAGTCCGCCTGATAGAGCCGGTGCTCACGAATCAGGGGCGCGGGTTTCGCGGGTAGTCGAGAATCGGCAAACGGGATGGGGCTGTAGGCCGAATAGTAAACGCGTCGCAGCCGGTAGTTCTTGTAAAGGGTTGAGGACTGAGTGAGAATCTCCGCATCGTGTGAGGCGGAGGCGCCCACAATCATCTGGGTGCTTTGGCCGGCAATCGCAAAGCTGCGCTTTTCTTCTTTCGCTTGCAAGATTTGGGTTTGAATCTCGTCCATGGTGGCGTGGATTTCCTGATGTGATTTGGCGGGGGCGAGTTGGTCAAGGTCAGCCTGCTTGGGCATTTCGATGTTGGCGCTCAGGCGATCGGCCCATTTGCCGGCTTCGGCGATCGACTCGGGGGAAGCGCCGGGCGCCGTCTTGAGATGGATGTAACCGCCGAAGCGATGGTCGAGACGCAACGAACGGGCCACCTCCGTGATCTGCTCCATGGTGTAGTCGGGATTTTGAATGATCCCGGAACTGAGGAACAGCCCTTCGATGTAATTACGTTTATAGAACTCCAGGGTAAGCGTCACCACTTCCGCGGGCGTGAAGCGTGCGCGGGGCGTATCGCTGGAGACGCGGTTCACGCAGTAGGTACAGTCATAAATGCAGAAGTTGGTAAGCAGAATCTTGAGCAGCGACACGCAACGTCCGTCGGGAGTGTAGCTGTGGCAGATGCCGATTCCTGTAGTGTTGCCCAGCCCGCCATCGGCCCGGGAACGTTTGGAACCACTGCTAGCACACGACGCGTCGTATTTTGCCGCATCGGCAAGGATTCGGAGCTTAGCTTGCACGTCCATTCGCCTTTTATTCTCCTGTCTCGAGTATAGTCGAACTCCACCACCAGGGTCTGAATCAATCAAGTGGGGCGCGCTCAACGCCAACGCACTATCCGCTTCCCGCGAGATTTCTGTACTACCCACTGCGCTCCCGGTGTCCTATCCAACAGACCGGGCACTAAACGAGCCAGCGTGCCCGTCGATTTTGGCCCGAACAGAAACTGACAAGAGAAGACGCTCATGCAGCGTATGATCGACATTCACTCGGCGGCGAAGGTGAACCTGGGACGCACTCTGCTTCTGGGACTTCTGGCAGTTCCGGGTGCCCTGTTCGCCCAAACCAATACTTTCTTCGGGCACCGTCGAACTTTGACGTAGACCACGACACCGGGCAACTCGCGCATTGAAAATAAATAAAATAAATGGGACCACCCAAAATAAATGAAATAAATGGGACCACCCACGGGGTGGTCCGGAGTTTGTGTAACTGCCTTCGGATCAGGAGCTTGCCGACCACGTACTGCGGAAATCGCCTCTCCTTCGCGCATTTTCGGTCACGATTTGGGGCTAGAGGATGTCGGCCTCTGATCAAATAAGCGTCTGGCACCGTCGCCTCCGCGCTGATGGCGCAGGACCATCAATCCGGTAGGGGTCGCATAAGGGAATCTGTGTCATAGGGAATCTGTGTCATAGACGCTATGATCCGC
>JAYVUQ010000410.1:0-3818 GCA_043787785.1 Bryobacteraceae bacterium | reverse complement strand
TGAGGAGGGCAAGACACAGCCGGTGCATATGCTTCCAGGCTGTCATACTTTGGAGAGTATGAAGCAAGCGACGCATCGCCTTGAGGTCCGCACCCGCGGGCAAGGGCTGTATGACATCACCCGGCAGATTGCGAGTTGGGTGAATGAGCAGCAGATGACCACCGGCTTACTGACGGTGTTTATTCAGCACACGTCGGCGTCGCTGACGATTCAAGAGAATGCCGACCCGGATGTGATCCATGACTTGAACCAGCACTTTGTGAGGCTGGTGCCAGAGGACAACCGGCTGTACCGGCATACGATCGAAGGGCCGGATGATATGCCGGCGCACATTCGGGCGGCGCTGACGGACGTGTCGTTGTCGATTCCGCTGGTGAAGGGTGATTTGGCGCTGGGAACATGGCAGGGCGTTTATATTTTTGAGCACCGGACGCAGCCCCACTCGCGCGGCGTGGTGTTGCACTTGCTTGGAGTATGATGTGCCTATGACTGGCTCCCGACGCGATTTTCTCGTTGCTTCCGCTGATACCCAATGACTGGGTGCCCCACCTAAACAACGTTTTTGCGATATTTGGAGGGCTGGCTTGGCGCGGCGGGCGATGGACTGGAAATGGTCCAGCGCGCGGGCGCATTGCTTTGGGGAGTCGCTGGAGGGGCGGCTTTGCCTGGAGGTTTGGCAGCACGTGTTCCACAACCCGGCGACGGCGGCGGCGGATTGGGCGGCGTTTCTGGATGGGCCGGTGGTGGAGGCCGCTCTGAATGCGCGGCGAGTGCTGGGGTCGTATAACCGGCCGCAAGGTTGGGCGAAGCCGCTGGCGGGGTTGGGGGCTGGGTCCGGTTTGGGCTGAGGTCCTGTACCCTTTCGTGTGTCGCCCGGTAGCCCTCTAATGTGCCCTGGGTCCTCATCGGACTCGTCAGTATTGCGTCGATGTGGGTGGGCTGATTGCCCCCAATGCTCCCCCTTGTCTCACTTCCTATCTCATTTGCGGGTATCGTATTTCTCTACGTCCTTTCCTTGGTCGTGCAAGGCATGACTCGGTGCCATGACTCGGTGCCAGGCATGACTCGGTGCCAGGCATGACTCGGTGGTGGGTGACTCGGTGGTGCCAGGCATGACTCGGCTCGGAAATCTGGCCGCTGTTGTGTTTCTCGACATGCCCTCTCCCAAGTTATGCCTGGCATCATGGTTTTGCCCTTACTTCTGTTTACTCGCACTATTTAGCTGCGATAGCAATATGCGAACACGGCTTCGAATTCTAGCATCTGGAGATTGCAGCAGCCTGCGAAGGTATTCCGCTCGTCGAGACTCCCCCACAATGCCGGAAACTGCTTCGATGATCGTGTCGAGAGAAGATAGGAACACGATGACATCCGTTCCCTTGCCGGGCAGTAGCAATAATCGGGCGATTTGATCGCGAGCCGCTTCGTTGTCAGTGACAGTGTGAATATCAGGGATTCCGGTAACTAAGTCCGTGTGTGACACGTAAACGTCGTTGGTCGCTCTGAGAATAGCACCATCCGTCCGTAGGTAAACAATAGCCCGCTGTCCAGGAAATACCCTGTTGTGAGGAGGGCCGGTGTGACTTCCCAAGGAAGCATAATACAAATAAGACAGACGTCGAGCGTCGACTCTACCTTTGACGACGCCCTCGACGCTGACTTCGACTCTCCTCAATTCGAGATCTTTGTCGTGACGCGATGGTCCTATACTGGCTTCTGAAGCGAGGATGCCCACCACAATTAGCTCGGCACGCTCAATCCGCTCTCGGATCGAAAGATGCTGGGGCATGGGTAATGGTGCGGCTACTGGTGAGCAAGCGGAACTCACGAAAACCGACGCTGCCAAACAGCTGGCAAGGATCGAAGGTAATATCTTCATTTGTCCACCTAGAGCGGCCTATTTGTGCACATGGGAAGTCTGCCAGCTACTCTGCCATCACTGCCGTTAATGGACACTTCATCCCTGCGCGCCGCGATGCCCAACGTGCCGAAGAATGGACCATTTGGGTTTGCTGCATCGAGAACCATGACGGCCTGATTTGCGAACGAGTTCAGGCCGGAGGAGTTGGACGCAGTGAACGTCTGAAACATTACCAAGTCGGCACTGCCGGTTCCTCGGGAGAGTTCATCTTCAAAGATTCCATTACTATTTGGGGTAAACGTGCTTCCGAAGGATGTCAGCACTCCGGTTTGAACGTAGTTTTGTTCGTTAATAGTCAGACCTGCAGACCCGTAAGGATTTCCAAAGTTGTCTATCACTTGATATTGCCGTCTTCGAACCGCAGAACCCTTTCCATTATTGGGGACATAGCAATCCATGACCACTTTCAGATAAGCTACGAATCTGAACCCGGGTTCCTCAGCTCCACGCGCCCTGTTGGCTGCCAGTGCAGCGGCAATCGCCGCATCCCACACTGCCACGTGCGCTCTAACCTGAGTGGAGGTCTGCCAAGCGGGATTCGGTCCCAACGTGGGCAAGAAAGACCCGCCACTGTTACCACCTCCACCGAAAAACCAGCCTAACGCCTGGAAGAGTGCGACCGGATTGAATACGCTTCCGCCGCTTGGCCATTGCCAGAATAACCCCTCCGGATCATACCTATTGATCGGATCCGACTCAACATAGGCATAGCGGTTCCAAGAGCCCGGCTCCGCCAAACCTGCGCTGGCTTGAAATGGATCACTGGTTGCGAACCTGCCAGCCCCTACGATATAGTACCGCTGATCGGCATAGTCCAGACCCGTAGAATCGCGGTAGTAAGTGGCAAACGAGTCCGCATTGGACACCGTCCCTGACTTCGCCTCGCCGTAGGGATAATACGAACCCACAGACCCCAGCCGATCCTGGGTTGTGAGCCTTCGCCCAGCAAAGTACTCATCGACCTGGATCTTCTGGAAGACGAAGACATGGGTCCCGGTGTCGTCGACCAGTTTGGTCGCCGAGTAGCGGCCGATGCGTTCGCCGCCGGCTCCCCAGAAGGTGAGTTCGTCGTTCTTCCAGACGCGCTTGTTCGATGGGTCATAGCCGTAGGCATCGCTCGCCACGGTCTTGAGCCGATTGAAGACATCGTAAGTCATGGCACCTTGTTGGGGCGTATTGACGGTGTTGCCGTTGGCGTCGTAGGTGTGGGATTGGATGCGGTTGGTAGCTGGATCAGTGATCGAGACCATCGTCGGCACTGCGCCTTTGACGGCGGTTTGGTTGAGGCGGTTGCCCCAGCCGTCGTAGATCCAGGCCATGCCCCAGCCTCCGGCTCCGGCGGTTTGGGCTTGGGTCAGGCGACCGAGGGTATCGTACGTATAGTTCACCGTCTCATTGAAAATCCCTTGATAGGGGTTGTTAGTAGTTTGCGAGACAAGCTTGCCGTCGTTGGCAGTTTGCGAATAGTCATGGCTCGGTGCCCCAGGCATGACTCGGTGCCAGGCATGACTCGGTGTCCCCTTTCCTTGGTGGTGCCGGGCATGACGCGGTGCCGGGCATGACTCGGTGTCCAACTCGGTCATTTGATGCTCAGCCGACTCAGTCGCAACGGCAGAACCTTCATTCGAGTCTGCTTAATCACTCTCAACTCATCCCACGACAATGGTTTCGCTCCGTAAACCTCAATCGCCGTCGCTGAATCCACCCGCGAGACTTGATCTAGGTAGCGATAAATTTCCCGCACATCCAGAGTCCCGGCACCAATAGCTCGATGCTCCCATCTTTCCTTCTTTCGATTCTCGTCCAGCACAAACACTGTCCTACTGTTCGGAGAATGAATAAAACGAAAAGGGCCAACGCTCATACATTCCATCTCCGATAGCCGCAATTGCCCCAG
>JAYVUQ010000409.1:0-2782 GCA_043787785.1 Bryobacteraceae bacterium | reverse complement strand
CTGGCCCGCCGGCGTATCGGCCCATCCCATCGTCTCCATCAGTGGCAGGCCGAGCGAAACGCCCAAGCCTTTCAGGCAAGCTCGCCGGTCCATTCTGTCGCTTCTGCTCATGGAAGTCTCCTTGGTTCTTCAATTCGCCGGTGCGTAAAGGGGTAACTCGTAATGACGCCGTTGAGGATCGCCCGCATGCGGTACCCATCGGCGGCGACGTCATCCATCAGTTCATCGACCACGATTCCGTCATAGCCTTCCAACCGGCGCCCGAGGGCGTAGGCCAGCAGTTTTTCCACCAGGTTGCGGGAAAGGTCGCTGGTGCGTGCGGCGATGATGGCTTTCAGATCTTGGGGGCCTGAAAAACGTTTGGCGCCCGGAAGTTCGCCCGCCGCGTCGATCGGCTCGCCATTGCTTTCGAGTTTCCGCCATCGCCCGATCGCATCGAAGTTCTCCAAACCGAAACCGATCGGATCGAGCACCTGATGGCAACTGGCGCAAACGGGATTGGTGCGGTGCAGTTCGGTGCGCTGGCGCAGGGTGAGGTGGGTGACGGCCGCTTGGTCCTGTTGGTCGAGGGCGGGAACGTTCGGCGGAGCTGGTGGCACGTGTTCCCCCAGGAGTTGTTCCAGCACCCACACGCCCCGCTTCACCGGGCTGGTGCGGTTGGGGAAAGAGGTAGCGGCCAGAACGCCCGGCATGCCCAGCACGCCGCCCCGATGGCCATCGCTCAGCCGGACCCGCCGCATAGCGGGTCCCTTCACGGTCTTTTCGAGGCCGTAAATCGCCGCCAACGGTCCATTGAGATACGTGTAATCGCCATCGGCGAAACGGACGACGCTCTGGTTTTCCCGCACGATGCTTTCGAAAAAGAGGCGGGCTTCGTCGTACATGGCTTGGCGCAATTCCGGGGTCATCTGCGGAAAGACCGCCGGATCGAAGACTTGCCGCTTCAGACCGCCGACGCCCAGCCATTGTGCGCCGAAACCGTCAAACAGGGCGCGGGAACGGCGATCGTCCAGAAGGCGTTTGGCCTGCGCCTTCAGCACCACCAGCTCATGCAGCGTTCCTTTGTCGGCCAGCGCCATCAGTTCGTCGTCGGGCATCGTGGCCCACAACAAATAGGACAACCGCGAAGCGAGTTGATGGTCATCGAGCGGAAGAATCCCCGTAGTTGAAGTGGCGGCCCCGGCTGGCGTGATAAACAGAAACTGCGGAGAAACCAGGATGGCCTTCAGCATGAAGTGCAGGGCCTGCGGGTAGGCCAGGTTGTTGCGCCTTCCCAGGTCGAAGGCCTCAACGAGGACATTGAGTTCCCCCTCGGTGGGCGGCCGGCGGTAGGCTTTCCTGGCCAAAGATCGCGCGACTTGCCGCGCGGCTAGCCCAGGGTTCGCCTTGGGTGTGGCAGCGTGGCCGAAGAGCCGCTTTTGGATGCTGGTGGGCGGGGCGCCGACCGGCGCGATGATCTGGCGCAACACCTGATTGGCGATCCCCAGATACTGCTCCAGTTGGAGCGGGGAGAGCGAATTGAGATAGCCCTCGCCGCTCACTTCATCCGGCAGTCCCTCGACGATGGAGGGATCGACGCCGTAGAGATCGCGCAGCGTGTTGCCGTACTCGGTCTTGGTAAGGCGCCGGATGACGAAGGGTCCTGGATCCTTGGGGCTGAGATACTTCAGCTTGGCCATCCAATCGACAATGATCTGGCGGTCCGCGTCGCTGGGCTGGGGGGCACTCTTAGGCGGCATGCCGTACGCCTTCACGCGAGCCGCCGATCGCTTCCACTGCTCGGTGAAGGCCGCGTGACCGGGAGCCTTGAGCGCGGGGTCGAAATTGACGCCCGCCTGCGTCGGCCGCCGGTTCTGGTGACAGGGCAGGCAGTAGGTCTTGACGACCGGCGTAACGCTGCCCCGAAAGAACGCTTCGGCCTCGGCCTTACGAGCTTCCTGATCGGTGGCCATCGAGGGGCTGGGCGAGGCCAGGCACAGGATCAGGCAGAAGCCCAGCGATGCGGGCACCTTGGCAATACGACGGATTGGCAGAGAAGAGGCCATGCAGCCTTCTAAAGTTATCACGGCGGTTGGATTGTGGCGTGGGTACCGCCAGACCCAGGCCTCTTAAGGGATGGCAGCAAGCTTGTCCAGCATGTGTCGCGAGCTGTCGATTCTGTCACGACATTTAGACCAATTGCGCTCAAATTCAGCCGTTGTAATATCGGCTCCTAGAGTGCAGGGTAGATCGAACGATTCTCGGCTTAGGACTTAGTAGCTCTGGTGATCCCGCCGGATCTGAACGACAACACTTCGAAGGCCAGTGCAAAAGATTTCAAGGTATTCGTCCGCTGAGATTTTCTCGCCAATTTTTCGGTCATCACTCATCGGGATTTTGAAAAGGGTCAGCACCTGATAACGTCGTGGCGGTTTGTTCTTGGTCGCCTCGAAATTGTCGGCGTTGGCGGCCTCATTTTTCATAGCCTTCCACCGCGCCCGCGATATGGCGATTTTGCCGCTGGACACCTCAACCATAGTTTGTGAAAAGTCGTCGGCGTCAACCGTGGATCTGACGACGCAACGAGTGAGGAGCAAGAACGATGCTATCGAGAACAGTAGGATTTAGCGAACGGCTCATTGATGTCACCGCGTTATTCTACGCCCAAACACACCACACGTCTCAGACCAGGAATCTCCGCGACGGGTGCCCCTGTACCCTTTACAGGAGAGCTCAAATGGGGTAACTCAAGAGAGCTAGCCACGTCGGCGAGAGTGCCAGGGTGCCCCAAGCGTTTAGAGCG
>JAYVUQ010000408.1:0-4135 GCA_043787785.1 Bryobacteraceae bacterium | reverse complement strand
GTTGGCGCGCTGACCTCGAATACTTATCGCTACAAGACCCGCCCTTGGGAAATGAAGCATGTCGGTACCACCTGCGCCCATTGTTCCAATGGCTGTAAGACCACGCTCGGCGTGCGCAACGACGAAATCATGCGCGCCAACAATCGCGACTCTTCGGGCTTGAACGATGAGTTTCTCTGCATCAAGGGCCGTTTCGGCTTTGACTTTAATCACCATGCGGAGCGGCTCCAGTCGCCGATGATGCGCATTGACGGCGAGTTACAGCCCGTCAGTTGGTCGAAAGCCCTGGCCGCGGTGGCCACTAAGTTCGCCGCAGTGAAAGCGGCGGGTGGTAAGTTCGGTGTCATCGGCTCCAACCGCACCTCGAACGAAGAGAATTACTACTTGCAGAAGTTTGCCCGCCAAGGGTTGGGCACCAATCACATCGATCACGCCCGCACGGGCGACGTGGTCACCTTGGTCGACGCGCTCTCCGGCAAGCAGGGTCAACTCGCCACCATGGCCGACCTTTACGAATCGAAGGCCGCCCTCGTTATTGGTAGCGATTTGTCGCAACAGCATCCGCTGCTCGCCTACGAACTCCGCCGCAACTGGCGTCATCACCAAGCTCGCATTTATGCGATGACCCCGGGCCCGGTCCGCGAGGATAAGTACGCCGCCGTCAAAGCACGCGTGCCCGCCGGTCAGGAATTGCCCGCCCTTGAGGGCTGGCGCGAACAACTCGCCAAAGAGCCTGAACTCGTCATCCTTTTCGGCGACTCGATCAAAGGCGAAGCGGTTCGCCAGTTGGTAGCTTTCGGCGAGTCGCTCGGCATTCCCGTGAAATACATCGCCCTGGTGGACTATGCCAACTCGCGCGGCGCCATCGATATGGGGCTGGTTCCCGAGTTACTGCCCGGTTACGTCCCCTCGCAAAAGCCTGGGCTCACGATGCCCGAGATGATCGGCGACGCTAACCTCGACGTGCTCTGGGTGGTCGGTGCCAATCCCCTTGAACGGAAGTCGCTGGCTAGTAAGAAAGCCTTCGTCGTCGTGCAGGACCTCTTTCTCTCCGCCACCGCCGCTGGCGCCGATGTCATCTTCCCCGCCGCTTCGGCCTACGAGAAGAAGGGCACCGTCACCAACGTCACCGGCGAAGTGCAACGGCTCAGCGCCGCTGTCAAAACCATGGGCACCAAAAGCGACCTCGAGATTTTCGGCCTGCTCGGCAAGGAAATGGGCCTCGATCTCGGAATCTGGACCGCGGATGCCGTTTTCGCCGAGATTCGGCAGAACGTGCGTGCATATAATATAACGATGCCGATTTTGGCTAGCGGCGGCGCCGCCCCCACCGCTCCGGTAAATGGCCGGGTGAATGTGGAGATGCGGCCAGAGCTGATCCGTTCGGCGGGAGATACCTTGTTCACTTCCGGGTCGATGACAAAATACTCACAGGTGCTCAATACAGTGCCGGAACGGCCGGGCCAGCTCTATAAGCCGGTATAAGGGATGGATTATTTTCTAGTTAGTTTGATCAAGATAGCCGTCGTCTTCGGCGCGTTCATGACGACGCTTGCTTATTTGCAATGGATCGAGCGCAAGGTGCTGGCGCACATCCAATTGCGGGTGGGTCCGCAGCGCGTGGGGCCCCATGGGTTGTTACAGCCGCTGGCGGACGTCATTAAGTTGGCTACGAAAGAAGGGGTAATTCCCGCCAACGTGAATACTTTTTTCTACGTCCTGGCTCCGTTTCTTGCAGTGTCCCTGGCCCTGATTTCCATCTCGGTGATTCCTTTCGGCCCCGCGATCGAACTCTTCGGCGTGCGCACGAACCTCGAACTGACGAGCCTCAATATCAGTGTCTTGTTGATTTTGGCGATCAGTTCGGTGGGCGTTTATGGCATCGCTCTTGGCGGCTGGGCCTCGAATAACAAATATTCGCTGATGGGCGGCTTGCGTAGCTCGGCCCAAATGATCAGTTACGAACTCCCGATGGCTATCGCCCTCGCTACTCCATTGTTGGTCCTCAATACTCTCGACCTCCGTCAGATCGCCGAGCGCCAAGGCGGCGGCTGGTTCTGGCAATGGACCGCGTTCAGCTATCCGCCGCTCCTCTTCATCGCCTTCATCGTCTTTCTCATCGCCGCCTTTGCCGAAACCAATCGGATCCCTTTCGACCTACCCGAAGCCGAGAATGAGTTAGTCGCTGGCTTCCACACCGAGTATTCGAGCCTCGCCTTTGCCGGATTTTTCATGGCCGAATACGCAAACATGGTCACCATCACCTGCGTCGCCACCACCATCTTCCTTGGTGGCTGGCATCCGCCCTTTCCGGCGCCCTATTCCAATTTCGTACCCACGGCCCTCTTCTGGTTCTTCGGCGCCATGTTACTTTTCCACGGCCTCACCCAACCGGCTCGCCGTTGGGACCGCTTCACGTTCCCCATCTTCGGCAGCATCTCGCTCGGCCTCGGGGCCCTCTTCCTCGCCGCAGCCACCATCCTGCCCATCATTGGCCAAATTTTATTACCCGTCTTTTGGCTCGTCGCCAAAGTTGGCGTCTTGTTGTTTATCTTCATTTGGGTGCGGGGCACCTTGCCGCGCTTCCGTTACGACCAACTGATGCGCTTCACCTGGACGTTTCTCTTCCCGGTAGCTTTGGGATGCCTGCTCTTAACTGGACTCGGAGTGGCCATATTCGGATGATCCCATTACCTAATCTCGACGTCCTCGCCTTCCTTGTACTCGCAACTTTTGCCGTCCTCTGCGGCCTGAGCGTCATCTTGCAGAAACATGCCGTAGCCAGCGCTCTTTCTCTCGTGGGCGTGATGGGCGCGCTCGCGGTGCTGTATCTCATGCTGGGCGCCGAGTTCCTCGCCGCCGTGCAGATGATCGTTTACGCCGGTGCCATCATGGTGCTCTTTATATTCGTCATCATGTTACTCAACGCGGGCAGCGAGAAAAAAGGCCCTCCGCGCTACTTCGCTTACTTCGTCGGCATCCCGGCGCTCCTTACCTTTCTTGGCCTCATCGCTACTTTTATTCTTCGTGAACTGCCGCAAACGTCCTCCGTCAAGTTCGGCGCGTTTACGCAAGGCGGACCGGCGCCCATCGGCCGTCTGCTCTTCACCCAGTACTTACTGCCGTTCGAAGTAACCTCGCTCCTGGTGCTCATCGCCATCATCGGCGCGATGGTTCTGGCGAAAAAGGAGATCGACTAACATGATGCTCCCCGATGCGGTACCGGTCAGTTGGTACCTGGTGCTCAGCGCCATTCTATTTTCGCTCGGCGTCGCCGGCTTCCTGCTGCGGCGCAATATCATCACCGTATTCATGTGCATCGAATTGATGCTCAATGCGGTGAACTTGAGCTTTGTGGCGTTCTCTTACGAACTCAAAAGAATCGATGGCCAGTTATTCACTTTCTTTGTCATGGTGGTCGCGGCGGCCGAAGCCGCGGTGGGCCTCGCCATCATCCTCACCGTATTCCGGCACCGCATGTCGCTTGAAATTGACGAAGTGTCGAGCCTGAAGAACTAAACATGACCGAATCTCAAAGTCTTTGGCTCATCCCGATCCTGCCGCTGATCGGTGCCGCCATCAATGGCCTGCTCGGACGCCGCCTGCCCAAGATGGCCGTCAGTGCCATCGCTATCCTTACCGTCCTAGGTTCGTTTCTCTGGGCCATGAAGACCATCTCCGCCCTGGGTGACTTATCCACTCCCCACGCCGAGCATTACTTTACTTGGATTCAGAGCGGCCCGCTCGAAATCGGCGTCGACTTCATGGTGGATCGGCTGACACGCATCATGCTGCTCATCGTCACCGGAGTCGGCCTGTTGATTCACGTTTACGCCGTCGGCTACATGGACCAAGAAGAGGGCTTCGCCCGCTTCTTCAGCTACCTGAATCTGTTCATGTTCTTCATGCTCACCCTGGTGCTGGCCAAAAACTTCCTGCTCGTCTTTGTGGGCTGGGAAGGTGTGGGCCTGGCTAGTTACTTACTCATTGGTTTTTACCTGAAAGAGAAATTCGCGGGTGACGCCGGTAAGAAGGCTTTCATCGTTAACCGCATTGGCGACTTTGGTTTTTCACTCGCCATGTTTCTCATTGTGCTCACCTTCGGCACCCTTGATTTCACCAAGGTTTTCGACGC
>JAYVUQ010000407.1:0-6959 GCA_043787785.1 Bryobacteraceae bacterium | reverse complement strand
GCGCCGGATCGCGAGATTCCGACCAGCAAAATCGGCGAGTTGCTGATGCAACGTCTGCAGATCTTGGATAAGATCGCCTACGTCCGATTTGCCTCCGTTTACCGCGACTTTCAGGACGAGGAGGCATTCTTCAATGAAATGAAGAGCCTCATGCGTCAAAAGCGGGGGTAGTGGGGTAAGACCTGTTACCCCCACGAAATAAAGCTGTAACCAAATCGCGCCGCGAACATCTTTTAGATAGGATTCGAGTTGCCATAAAAATGGTGGTATACTCCTCTGGGTACTAAGCGGCCGCAAAACGAAGACGAATCCGACATCACTGTGCCACTGCGAACTTTTTCATTCCAGGCCAGTTAACGCCCAACGGCCAAGATCCTTCGTCTTTTGCGAACTCCGCTCGACCCCCACTAGGGAGAGGTCCGTCTTTCCCGGTTCGTAGCCTTGCCCGACGGCTTTCCGGCGGCGAGGTGATAACCTGCGTGAGCATGTGGGGGGAGCAAACCACCGCCCGAAAAAATATTTAGACTTACGAAGAGAGGAACCAGACTCATAGGACCGGCTGCGCCCGCTTTGAGTAGGTAATTGCCACGTGGACCAATTTGAAGACCAATACATAGCCGAACCCACTGAACCGCTTGGGTTGTCTTTTGACGAAGAGACAAATTTTTTTCACCCCGAGGAAGTCGCCGACGTTGAGGCCGAAGAAGACGATCAACCCGCTCAAGTTGTAGAAGAATCCATCTATACAGACGACCCGGTTCGCGTTTACCTGCGCGAAATGGGTGCCGTGCCGCTCCTTACCCGGGAGGGCGAGGTAAATCTGGCTCGGAAGATGGAACGCGGCAAGGTCCGAATGTACCGGGCGATTAGCCGTTCGGCGATGGTGGAGGGGGTGGCCTGCGACTGGATGGAGCAAGTCCGGAAGGGCGTGCTCGACATTGATGACATCACCGACCTGGGTGATGTGGAAGACGGCACTCCGGCCGAAGAAAAACGCCGCAAGCAATTGACCCAGCAGATGAACGAGCTGCTCACTCTGCAAAAGAAGAAGCACCAGGCGCTCGAAAAGCACGATGCGGTGCCGCTCTCCAATCGCAAAGGCCGCAAAAAAGGCTGGATGAAGTCGTTGCGCTCGGCCGTCGAGTTCTCCCGCGCCTTCCGCGCCCTGCCCTGGCAGATCAGCATGTGGCGCAAATTCGGCAAAGAGATTGAACGGGCCGTCGAAGAACTCAACCATCTGCAGTCCGAGATGAAGCGCCACGAGGACAAGCCCAGCGCGATCTCCCAAGCGCGCGTGAAAGAGCTGAAGCGCGAAATCAAGAAAAAGGAAGTCACCGCCGGTGCCAGCCTTCTCGACCTGAACCGTTCGCTGCACATCATCCGCGTGGGTGAAGTGGAAGCCGAACGCGCCAAGAAGGATCTGGTGGAAGCCAACCTCCGCCTAGTGGTCTCTGTCGCCAAGAAGTACGTCAATCGTGGCCTGCACTTGCTGGATCTGATCCAGGAAGGCAACATCGGCCTGATGCGCGCCGCCGACAAGTTTGAGTACCGCCGTGGCTATAAGTTCTCCACGTACGCCACGTGGTGGATTCGCCAAGCCATCACCCGCGCCATCGCCGACCAATCGCGCACCATTCGCATCCCCGTTCACATGAACGAGAGCATGAACAAGTTTCTGCGCGCGACGCGCGAGCTGGAAAAAGAGCTGGGACGCGCGCCCAACAACGAAGAGATCTCGCGCCGCATGGACATCCCCGTCGAGAAGGTGCAGAAGCTCAAGACCATCTCGCGCGATCCCGTTTCGCTCGAAACCCCTGTCGGCCGCGATGGCGAAAGCGCCCTTGGCGATTTGATCGAGGATCGCTGGGTGGGTTCGCCCGTCGATGCCGTTATCGAATCGAACGTCCGCGACGAGACCGCTAACATCCTAAAGACCTTGTCACCCAAGGAAGAAAAGGTGATTCGGCTTCGTTTCGGCATCGGCTGTGAGCGGGAGCATACGCTCGAAGAGATCGGGCAAGAGTTCGACGTCACGCGCGAACGGATCCGGCAGATTGAAGCCAAGGCCCTGCGCCAGCTTCGTTCCCCAGAACGCGCCCGCCACCTGCGCGCGCTGCTCGCCGCCCGCTAAGAGTTCGTTCACCCGCCAGCACGCGGTGCGAAAAGCCCTACCCCTCGGGCCTCAACTCGGGGGGGGCTTTTGCTTTTCGGGCGCTGCGGCCTCCAACAGGCTCTCCAATTCCGGCAGCGCGGAAAGGCCTTTCTCGCACCCTGTCGGGCGCTTTGCTCGAATCAAGGCGGGGAGGTCAAGCGTGGCAAATCTTCGGGCGAATGCTTCAATCTCAATCGCATCCCGCTTTACCTCCGAAAACGGACCCAAGCCGATCACTTCTGTCATAAGATCCATTTCGCCAATATCCGTTTGCAGAGTTAAGATCGTGGAATTATGCAAAGTCTTTTCGTCCCAAAGAAAGGGAAAACCCCTCGGACGGGGATGAAAAGGAGCTAGGGCGTCCCTGAGCCGGAGAAGATTTACCGGCAGCCGGGAATAACAAATATCCAAATCATAGGTGACACGGGGACTTCCATGGAAAGTCGCCGAGAGCCCGCCGATGACCACGAAATCAACTCCAGCATCGCAGAGCGCTTGAATCGCGCGTTCGAATTGCATCAGGCTCGCCTGCGAGCAACGCCGCGAACTTTTCCAAGTACTGTGGAAGCATCCCCCAACTTCCGCCCCCGCTCCGCCGGACTCAACCGGAGCTGCTCCACTAGTAGCGTCAAGTCAATCCCATAGTCGCGGGCTGCTTCAATGCGACTGCCAGGAGCCGGATTCAGCAAGCGAGCTTCAGCGCGGGCCAACTGCTCCGGAGTTAACGCACGCAGGGTTTTCACCATTTGAGTTTAGTGGCTGCGCTCACGATTCATCAACCCGGTGAGGGCGATCGGCGCGGGGGGCTACGCCCGCCGCAACAGCCGATCCAGTGCCTCGCAGAAGAAATACTCGCCCCACATGACGCTTTCGTTCACGCCAAGATTCTTGCCCATGTGATAGACGCCACCCTTCAGAATGCCTTCCCAGCCCTTGGACTTATCGGCTAAATAACTCGTGCAAAGCGTGCGCATGATCTGATTAGCCGTCGACCAATATAAGTGGCCCTTCACCGGATCCTGCATCATTTGCGACAGGCGCAGCATACCGGCCGCCGCAATCGCCGCCGCTGAAGTATCTACCTGCTGGCGCGATTCGGCTGAAGCCTGATAGTCCCAAGGGGGCACGCCGTCGTTGGGCGTGTGGGCGAGAAAGTAATCCGTACACGCCTCGGCCGTGGCCAGGAAATGCGGATCGGAGGAATACTCGTAAGCCGTCGCAAAACCGTACATGGCCCAGGTAAGTCCGCGCGACCAACACGAGTCACTGCGCTCACCCTGATGGGTGGCCTGTCGCAGGAACTCGCCGCTCTTGGTATCGAACAAACCTTCCTGAGCCACGGAGCCATCGCCGCGCACCATATGCCGGCGGGTGGTGTAACTATGGCGCAAGGCGATTTCGCGTAGTTTCTTGTCGCCCGTTTCGCGCGCGGCATAAAATACAATGCCCACGTTCATCATGATGTCAATGAAGAGCGAATCTTCACTCACAAAACTGCGCAGATATTGCCCTTTATCGCGATAGCGCGCGCCCATGGTTTGGCCGGCCGTGATTAACACATTGCGGAGGCTCTCATCCTTCGTTATTTGATACCAGCGGTAGTAAGTGGAAAGGAAGAGAAACCCGAGGTCATGCACTTCGCGGTCGAGCTTGCGCGGCTCGAGCGGCTTTGAATAACGAATGGCGTTTTCGCGCCAAACCTTCGCTTCTTTCTCTTCGCTGCGTTTCTCGAAGATCCACATCATACCCGGCAGGAAGCCGTCGCACCAATGCGTCCAAGCGGCGCCATCGTGTTTCCACTTGCCCTTCTTGGTGTACATGGGGTAGAAGTCGGGGTGTTTTTTCACGAGCGCCCCGACTTGTTTCTTGGCGAACCCCAAAGCAGTTTCAAAGAGCGCGCGGTCAGTTTCCTGTTGGAAGGAGATCATTTTTTCTGGCTTTCCGATGAAGGTTCACCCGCACCTAACGTCGACAGAACGAGATCGAGCCCGTCAGTGAACCTTGGTTCATTGTAGACGACAAATAGATTTTGCCCACTGGGATGCACGCCGGCGAGCACCGGCGTGGGGGCATTCTGGCGCACGGAGCCCCGGCGCATCGGCATCATTTCGGGCATCGGCAGAGCTTCGAGCAACTGCGTCTTCAGCGTGCCGCGCCAACGATTGGCCCTAATCTCATCGAAGCGAACCCCCACCAGGAAGGCGCTGCCACCGACGGGATTCGCGCGCCGTTCCAGGCAGATGAGGCGGCCCTTCAATTGGCTGCCCTTGGGGATGATGACTTGCTTGTTCACTTTCACATCGCGCCGCACCGTCGCGGTCATCGCATCGCCCACAGCGGACTTCGTCCACAAAAGCGCGGTCACCAAGCGCACATCGATCTTCAGCCCCAACGGCACGTCGCGCACTTCGTTCGGCACCGCAGCGCCACCGGCCTCGGCTAGCGGATCAACGAAAATCAGCGTTGACTCCGTGGAATACTGTCGGCACGCCGAGAAGATGGTCTTGTTCAAACTCACCGAACCATCCTCGCTCGACATCCGCATCTCGCTGCCCTTGGGCAACAGAAACTCGTCCTCGCCCAAACGCACTTGCTGATAGTCCAGAATCTCTTCCTCGGCCGGAATCCCCAACTGCGCGGGAATGTCATTGGCGCGCACCACCAGCCGCATCAGCGCATCGGTGTCCGGATCGACGTAGAAGCTGCCGCCATAGCCGACGTTGGCTTCCTGCTCACCGTGCCGCAAGCTGAACTTACTCAGCCGTCGAGGCACCGAGTATCGATACTCCATCGCGCGCCGGTTGCCCAGCTTGGTTTCTCCCACGCGCTCCACATTCGCGGCGCGACCGCTGAAAACGCTCTTCGCATGGAGAGCGAAACTACCATTGCCGATGGCACCCCCTGGCACCAGGTCTCGCAGCCGCGAGCTCTGAAATTCGAGCGATCCTGGCCAGGCAAACATCTCCGCGCTATTTACCAGCGCTACTTCGAGCCGCACCAAATCCAGCAACTGAAAGCGTTTAGAGGACGGCTCCTGAACTGACCGTTCAATCGTTTCGAGGCAAGTGTAATTGGGAAGCCGACTCAGATCCGAATTCACCTTTAGGCGAATCCGACTCAGCTGCTCGGCCACGTCGACCTCATCGAGCGTCTGCCCGCTCGCCAGAGATACCAGCATCAACCCGTAGATCGTCTGTCGAAGCACTGCTTCAATTCTAGCCCGCGGCGTTAGCGGTGGGGCACATTCCCTAATCCCCGCGCCCACAATCTGTCATCCTAAGAGAAATATGGCTAAAGTATCCGTCTTTAACAACGGTCCCCTTCGTATCGAAGGCGACTTCACTATGGTTGACGCCGAAGGCAAAGAATTCGGCCTGGGCGGCCGCACCACCATCGGCCTATGCCGCTGCGGACTTAGCGAAAACAAGCCTTTCTGCGATGGCAGCCACGCCAAGCAGGGCTGGCAGTCGGTGTGCCCCGCGCGTGACTTACCCGCCCCCAAGCCGAAAGTCTAGTGGACCTTTCCGCACTTCCTTCTGTTGATCAACTGCTGAAGCGGCTCGCTTTGCCGCCCGGCAGGTTTCCGCACTCGCTGATTGTGCAAGAGATCCGCCGCGCGCTGGATGCGGCGCGAACGACCATCCGCGCCGGCGGCGAACCTCCGGTGCTCGGCGACGCTGTCCTTGCTACTTTGGGGGCACTCGAGAAACCGTCGCTCGCACGAGTGATCAATGCCACCGGCGTCGTTCTCCATACGAACCTGGGCCGGGCTCCACTAGCGCCATTTACGCCGATCGAGGGTTACTCAAATCTCGAGTATGACCTGGGGCAGGGCCGCCGCGGTAAGCGCGACTTACACTTTACTCACTTACTCGAGCACTTACTCCACACGCCCGCCATCGCCGTCAATAACAACGCCGCCGCCACTTATCTGGTGCTGAACGAACTCGCCGCTGGCCACGAAGTTATCGTCTCGCGCGGCGAGCTGATTGAGATCGGCGATGGTTTCCGCATCCCCGACATCATGGAACGCTCCGGCGCCATCCTGCGCGAAGTAGGCACCACCAACCGCACGACGCTCGAAGACTACCGGCGCGCGATCAACGACCGCACCAAGCTCATCCTCCGCGTCCATCCCAGCAATTTCCATATCTCCGGCTTCACGCACAAGCCTACGCTGGCCGAATTGGCCACGCTCGGCGTCCCCGTCTACGAGGACCTCGGCAGCGGCTGCCTGGTGGATCTGCGCGCGCAAGGCATCGACGAACCGTTAGTGAGCGACAGTCTCGCGGTCGGCATCGCGCTGATGTCGTTCTCTTGCGACAAGCTGCTCGGTGGCCCGCAAACCGGTATCATCGCCGGCGACCCTACTCTCGTTGAACGCTGCCGCCGTAATCCCATGTACCGCGCTTTCCGCCCAGATAAGCTAATTGTGCAGGCGCTCGAGCATACGCTCCGCCTCTTGTTGCTTGAGCGTTACGACGACATTCCCACTTTGCGCATGATCCGCCTGACGCCCGGGCGCTTGCGGGAAAGAGCCGAGGCTTTCGCGGCTCAGGTTGCGGGAGCCGCGGTGAGCGAGGGCGAGTCTGTCGCCGGCGGTGGCTCGACGCCCGACCAGGTTCTGCCCGCTTGGCTGGTTCGCTTGCCCGGCCCCGCGCATAAGCTCGAACGGAAGTTGCGCGCCCACACGCCGCCGATTGTCGCCCGCGTGGAAGATGGCGCCGTCGTCATCGACCTGCGCACCGTCGCTCCCGCCGACGAGGCGGTGATCGTGGCCGCCCTCGCCGTGGCATAATTTAAGACA
>JAYVUQ010000406.1:0-5517 GCA_043787785.1 Bryobacteraceae bacterium | reverse complement strand
TTGCGGGCGAGCCACGCGCCGCGCTTGACGGGATTCGACTCGCGGCCATCGGAGAGGCCAGCCATGAGAGCGGCTTGCGTGAGGACGCCACCGAGTTCGCGGCGGCGATGGGTGATGGGAACGAACTGGAAGCCGCTTTCGGTACGGTCGGCGAGGTCGTAGTAGTTGGCGACGGCTTCATCGGCGAGGATGAAATCAGAGTCGATGAGGTTGCGCGCGGGAAGGTTGTGGCGGAAGAGATATTCGAGGAACTGGACGGGCTCCTGCCGGAGGTGGGCGCGGGCATCGCGGGTGAGCTTGGGGAAGCGCTTACGGTCGGGTTCGAGGACGCTGAACTTATCGAGGCTGAGCCACTGGGAGGCGAACTCGCGGGTGAAGCGGGAGAAATTCGGGCTGGCAATTAGGCGATCTACTTCGGCGTCGAGTTGCTGAGGGAGGGCACCGGTGGCGGCGAGTTGGAGGGTGGTGCGATCCGGGGGACCGTTCCAAAGAAAGTAAGAGAGCTTCGAGGCGAGTTCGTAAGCATTGAGCGGCTCGGGCTTGGGAGTGGCGCTGGTTTCGACGAGGAAGAGAAACTGCGGCGAGGTGAGAACCACCTGCAAGGTATCCTTCACGCTGTCTTCAAATTTGGCACCCGCGGCGAAGGATTTGTGAAAAACGGCCATGAGGGCGGCCTCTTCCGGGGCGGTGACGGGGCGGCGGTAGGCGCGAGTGGCGAAGCGGCGGATGATGTGGCGGGCGTAGGCCGGGCGATCTTCCTGGTGGGCGAAATCGATAAAGATACTGCGATGCGAAGGCGGAGGCCAGGACTCGTAGAAGGGGCCTTCAAATTCGACCGACCGCACGAGCAAGCGAGGCATATCGCGGCCATCGGTATACTCACTGTGGACGGCGATCTCGCGCATGCCGGCGAGGTAATTCACATTGTCTTTTTCGACATCGGGGCTGACGTAGTTGCGGATGGAACCTTCAAACACGAGCCGGCTGAGCTTGTCGCTAGCCACGGTTTGCGGGGTGCCCACAGGGGCAAAGGTATGGCCGCAATCGCGGCGCAGGCCGACATGGACGCCGACGCGCGGGGCGCGCTTTTCAAAGGCGAGGAAGCGCTGGCTTTGAGCGGCGGGGAGCGGCGTGAGGACTAAGCGATCCAGACCAGCGACACCGGTGTATTCGGCCTTGACGGGCAAAGGACCGGCCGGGAGGCGAACGGCGAGGAAGGCGTCCTGCAGCTTGCCGGAGAATTCGCGATCGCCCAGCGTCACGGTGACCTCGCGGGCTTTTTCGGCCGGCGGAGGAACCACGAACTTACGGCCGGGTTCGACGAGAGCTTGAATTTCGCCTTCGTCGAGGGCGCGGCGGTAGAGACGGACGGCATCGATTTCGCCGTGGAAGCGAGGCCCACCGGGAATGCGGCCGAGGTGGAGATTGCCTTGGAGATCGTCGAAGTTGGCCGGGGAAATTTGGCCTTTGGCGACCGGGTAGCCGTTGACGTAGAGGCGCGTTTCCTTGGTGCCGCGGCGGACGACGGCGGCCACGTGCTGCCAGGTAGCGGCCTTGAGGACGCCGGCGGGCGAGGAGACGACGCCGCTGGCTTGACTGCCGGGGCCGACAGTTCCGAGGCGAAGGATGCCGCGTTCGTTGGGCATCTCCAAGGTCCAGCCGGGCGCGCCGTTTTTGACCGGGGGCCCTTGGGCGACAATGCCGGCGCGGCGGAGGGCGCGCGGCTGAATCCAGGCGGCGACAGTGAAGTCGCCGGTGCCGATGGTGACGCTTTCGTCGCGAGGAATGACGACGGCGTCACCGTCGCCGTCGAGCGAGAGGGCTTGGCCAAAGGGCGAATCGATATATTTGGCATCGCCTTCCAGCTTGCCTTTGAGGGGCCAGGTGGCGGCGAGACCTTCGTTGAGGCGGGAAGCGTCAGGCGGGGCGATCGCGCTGGCCGGCGTGGCGTAGAGGTCCAACTGATAGATTCCGGGTTGGGGGATGGTGACGGTTTGGGGAGCTTTGAGGTCGACGGGAAGTCCGCCGGTTTTCAGCACCGGGACGCCGGGATCGAGCAGCAAGCCGTCGTTGTATTTGGCAGCGGTGACGGTGACGCGGAAGCGGCCATCGTCGGGCAGTTCGCGGAGCGAAATTTTGAAATTCGCCCGGAAACCGAAGGTGCCTTCGGCATCGAACATCTCTTCATTGGGGATGGCCGGACGCAGCAGGAGACCTTGGGGCACGGTGCTATAGGCGAGGCCCTTGGGATAGCCGTTGGTGCCGCGCATGCAGGCAAAAACCGAGTGATAGATGCTGTCGTAGTCGCGCCAGCCGCGGACGGTGTCGTTGCCGGCATAGCCTTCGATGAAGCGGTATTTGGTGCGCATGACGTCAGGCTCGTAGGCGAAGAGCTTGCGCGGCTTGAGTTGGGTGACGGTAAAGTCCTTGTTGTCGAGCAAGAGGCTATTCGCGCCGAGGATGAGTTGCTCGGGGAGCGGCGAGGGGTTGATGGCTGCGCCCAGGTCCATGCGGAAATTCTGGATGGCGGGCTTGCGCCGGGGGTCGACGATGGAGCGACTGAGAGCCTTGTCGGCGATCTCAAAATAGCCTTCGAGAAGCAAGGGCGAAAGCTGCAGCGTGTCCTTGTTGTTGACGAAACCATCGCGCGAGACGGCGTCGGGGGGAATGGCTTCGGTGAGGTCGTCGTCGAGGAGCAGCAACTCGCGCAAGGTATTGCGATATTGGGCGACGGTGAGACGGCGCACGAGGCCGTTTTTGGGCGCCGGGCGGAGGCGGGCGACTTCGAGGGCGTGGGTGATCCATTCGACGACGCGTTGACGCTCGGCGGCGGAGGGTTGGGGCATGCCCTTGGGCGGCATGGTGCCATTGGCGACGCGGTGGAGGACGCCTTCCCAGAGGCCGATGTGGCGATCCTCAAGCGCGCCATCCAGCTGATCGACTTTGACGCCGGCGGTGGCCGTGTCGCCGTTGTGGCATTGCAGGCAGTTTTTGTTGAGGAACGGCTTAATTTGATCTTCGAAACCGGGTTGCAGCGAGGCCGGTGTATCAGCGGCGTGGGTGAGGCGGAAAGCTGAGGTGAAGACGATGGCGGCAAGCGCGAGGATAAACCCGTTTCGGAACCAATCGTTTCGTGACGTCATACGCCACTTCAGTGTACTAGAGGATGTTGGCGAGCGCGCCGCCGTCAACCAGGACGGTGCTGCCAGTGATGTAACTGCCGGCGTCGGTGCCGAGTAACAAGGCGACTCCGGCGATCTCTTCGGGGCGGCCCCAGCGCTTGAGGGCGGTGCGATTGGTGAACTCGAGCTTCTGTTCGTCATTCAGCAGGCCGAGCGGCAGTTCGGTGAGAAAGGGACCGGGGGCGATGCAATTGACGGTGATGCCGTAAGGCCCGAGGTCGAGGGCGCTGGAACGGGCCATGCCGATGAGGGCCGCTTTGGTGGCGCTGTAGACGTTGCGTTCCTTTTTGCCGCCTAAGCCGAGGACCGAGGAGGTGTGGATGATGCGGCCCCATTGGCGTTCCATCATTTGCGGCAACAGGGCGCGGGTGAGGCGCATGATGCCGGAGAGGTTGAGTTCGATGATGCGGTCCCAGGCTTCGTCAGTAATTTGGTCGGCGCGTTGGGGTTGATTGCCACCGGCGTTGTTCACGAGGACATCGACGCGGCCGAAGCGCTGGAGGGCTTCGGCGGCAAGGCGTTGGGGCTCGGAGCGATCGGCAAGGTCGGCGGCGATCCATTCGACGCGGGTGGTGAGGCCAGCACCGATTTCGGCGGCGGCGGCTTTGAGCTCATTTTCGCCGCGGGAACAGATCAGGATCTGAGCGCCGTGTTCGGCGTAGGCGCGCGCGATGGACTTGCCGAGTCCGCGGCTGCCACCGGTAATGAGGGCGACGCGGCCGGAAAGGTTAAAGAGGTTTTCGTACATGGAAATTGATCATATACTGGGAACCATGAAATTATGGATCGCCCTGTTCTTGAGCGTGCCCGCATTCGCGGTAGACGTAGCTTCGCCCGCCGACCAGATCGCGTCGTCGATACTCGCGGCGCCAAAGGACCGGCGCGAGGCCGCCACCGTGCTGGGTTACAACGACAAGGGCGAAGTGATTACTTTGCGCAAAGGCACGGGCGATCTGATTTGCCTGGCTGACGATCCAGCGGCGAAGGGCTTTAGCGTCTCTTGCTACCACCAGGACCTGGAACCGTTTATGGCGCGTGGCCGCGAAATGAATTCGCAATTAAAGGGCAAGCAACGCCACGAGGCGCGCTGGCAGGAAGTGGGCGAGGGCAAGGTGAAGATGCCGCGAGATCCGCGCATGCTGTACGTGCTGACGGGCAAGGGCTACGATGCGGCGAAGGGCGTCGTCAATGAGCCCTATCTGCGTTGGGTAGTTTATACGCCGTATGCCACGCCTGAGTCGACCGGGCTGACGACGACGCCGGGCTCGGAGCCTTGGTTGATGTATCCCGGCACGGCGGGGGCGCACATTATGATTAGCCCGGCAAAACCGGCGAAGTAAGCGAGGTTAGCCGCGTTTCAGTTCGGCTTTTGCGGCCTGATGGAGGGCGCGAATGTAACCCATGCTGTAACTCCACCCGTTGCCCCGCCCGGAGGACATTTCGGGGACGTGGTCGGCGATGAGGTTCCCGCGAAAGTCGACTTCCACCAAGGTCCGCATGAGTTTGTACATGTCGGTATAGCCGTTGTCGATGTAAGTTTCCACAAAGTCGGGAATGGGGCCAGTTACATTGCGGAAGTGAATCTTCCACAGCTTGCCCATTTTGGTGAAGCCGCGCACGGCATCGTAAACGTCTTTGCCGGTGCTCTTGCCACCTTCCATCCAAGTGCCGCAGCAAAGGCAGACGCCGATGGCGGGTGAGTTCGCGATTTCGAGGGCCTTGACGTAGCCATCGTAAGTGCCGAAGATATGCCGCGGAATGCCGGCTAACTCGGGCACGGGCGGATCGTCAGGATGAATACCAATGCGGACGCCGGCTTCTTCGGCCACCGGGGCGATTTGTTTGATGAAATAAGTGTAGTTTTCCCAGAGCTCTTCTTTGGAATACTTACGGCCATGGCTGAGGGGCTGGTCATAAGTCTTGCCGTTCCAGAAGCCCTTGGCGTCTTTGAGATGAAAGGAGCGGGCGGCTGCCCCGCCCCGGGTGGTTTCGCCTTTGCTGGACCAAATGCCATTAGCCATGTGGGCGTAGGTGATATAGCCGATGCCAGCCTTGCCGGTATCGCGAATATATTGTTTGAGCCAGGCGATCTTCGCATCGCGCCCAGGAAGGTTGAGAGTCACTTCCTCAATATTGCGATTGTCGTTGTTCGAAATGTTCCAGACCTTCAGGCCCGCGGCTTCCACGCGTTTCTTGATGGCGAGGAAGTTTTCAAGCGTGGCCTGGCCGGTGCCCGTTTGCACGTTCAGGTATTCGACGCCCATTTGCTGGATCCACTTCAGGTCTTCGGCGCTGGCATTCTCACCGACTTGCATGGAGATCTTCATGCCGGGGG
>JAYVUQ010000405.1:0-8582 GCA_043787785.1 Bryobacteraceae bacterium | reverse complement strand
ATCGAACGGACTCGAATGCCCGCGGCACTTTCACGTTTTCTGGCCTGGCCACCAGCCGCTTGGATGCAAATGGAGTTCCCGTTCCGGCTTCGGGTTTCGACTTTGCCGATTTCCTCCTCGGAATGCCACAATCGAGTTCGATCCGCTTTGGCTCACCGAGCAATTACTTTCGAGCGCGAAATTATTCCATGTTTCTGCAGGACGAATGGAAAGCGACGCCGAACCTGACTTTGAATCTCGGCATGAGATATGAGTATTTTGGCCCGTGGACGGAGAAATACAATCGGCTGGCCAATTTAGATATAGCTCCGGGAGTTACTGGGGTCTCCGCCGTAACGCCGGGCAAGACTGGCTCTTACAGTGGAGCGTTCCCGAATGCGTTGATCGATGGCGACAAGAATAATGTCTCGCCGCGTTTTGGGTTTGCCTGGAAGCCGAATCGTAACTTTCGCGCGACGGTGCGGGGCGCTTATGGTTGGTATTACAACGGAAACGTTTATCAGAACTTTGCCACGCGGCTCGCCTCGCAGCCGCCGTTCGCCAGCACCGGCACCTTGAATACTTCGCCCGCGAGGAGGCTGACGTTGGACAATGGTTTTGCCGTCACGCCAGCGCAAAGCATCACCAATACTTTCGCCGTCGACCGGAATTACCGGATCGGCTATGCCCAAACCTGGAGCCTATCGATTACTCGCGAGGTGAAAAAGAACTACGTCATCGAATTGGGTTACCTGGGAACCAAGGGAACACGGCTCGACTTGCAGCGGCTACCGAATCGGGCGGCGGCCGGCTCGCCCATTGACTCCGAAGCGCGCCGTCTGCTGGGCAATGCGGTGGGCTTTACCTTCGATACGTCGCAAGCCAACTCCATCTTTCACGCGGCACAAGCCCGGCTCACCCGTCGATTTGCCAAAGGCGTGTCGCTGAATGCGTTTTATACTTACGGCCGGTCGATCGACAATGCTAGTTCGATTGGCGGCGGCGGCGGCGGAACGGTGGCCCAGGACGATCGCAATCTGGCGGCCGAGCGCGGCCTTTCGAGCTTTGACGTGCGGCATTCCCTCACGACTAACTTTGTCCTCACGTCGCCAGTAACGGCGCGGGGCCCGGGCCTGCATCTGGCCGGCCCCCTGGGCAAGGTTTTGCGCAATTGGACGATCACCGGTGCCATCAGCCTGGCGAGCGGCAATCCGCTAACGGCCCGCGTGCTCGGCAACCAATCGGACACCGCGGGCACCGGAGTGATCGGCAGCGGACGCGCCGACGCCACCGGACAGCCGATCAACACAGGCAGCGGCTTTTTCAACTTATACGCCTTTACGCTTCCGCCGTCTGGCCGCTTCGGAAACGCGGCAAGGAACACAGTACCGACGCCGACATTATTTACCTTAAACTCGTCCGTTGGCCGATCGTTCCGCCTGAAAGAGCGACGGCAGCTGGAGTTACGATTGGAATCGAATAATTTGACAAATCGCCCCACCTTCACCAACCTGGGCACCGTGGTGAATGCCTCTAATTATGGATTGCCCCTCAATACCGCGGCGATGCGCATAGTGCAAGTGCAAGCGCGGTTCCGGTTCTAATAGATATGCGTACTTACTTGGCTATTTTACTTTCGATTGGCCTGGCAGCGCAGCGGCCGGACGTAATCCAGTTTGAGGCTTCAGCGAGTTTGGTGGTGATTAATGTCACCGTGCGGGATAAGTCTGGCAAGCCAATCCCGACGCTGAAGAAAGAAGACTTCCGGGTCCTTGAAGACGGCAAGCTTCAGACGCTGACGGTATTCGAATTCCAGAGTCTGTCGAACGAAAAGTTGCCGGACGTGGAAGTGCCAAAGTTCGACCCTAAGGCCCCTAAGATGGATGAGCCCGAGCCCGTAAAACCGAGCTTCAGCGACCGGCGTGTCCTGGCTCTTTTCTTTGATTTTGCCGGGATGCCGCCGACCGACCAGATTCGGGCCCGCGAGGCGGCCATTCAGTTCCTTTCGACGCAATTGACCGCCGCCGACCTGGTGGGTCTATATACGTTTTCTAGCACTCTGAAGACCGTGGTCGCTTTTACTGACGACCGGCAGCGGCTGATTCGGGCCGTACAGGCCTTCCGCTCCACCGAGTTGGCCGACGATCCGGCTTCCAATGCCAACAGCGACGATCCGGAAGCGGCGAATGCGGAGTTGGCGGCCGATGAGGCGGAGTTTAATGTCTTCAATACCGACCGGCGGCTGGGAGCATTGGAGGATTTGGTAAATCAGTTGGCCAAGATACCCGAGAAGAAGGCGGTCATCTATTTCGCAAGCGGTGTGAATAAGACGGGGGTTGAAAATCAGTCACAGTTACAGGCCACCGTGAACGCCGCCGTGAAGGGCAATGTGTCCTTTTATCCCATCGACACGCGAGGCTTGCAAGTGGCGACGGGCCTGGATGCCAGCGTCGGCGCGCCCAAAGGGAGCAGTGTCTTTTCCGGTAAGTTCCAGAGCCAGGCGCGCGACAAGTTCAACGACCAGCAGGAGACGTTGCATACGTTGGCCGCGGATACCGGCGGCAAGGCGCTGCTGGACTCGAATGACCTCACCATGGGCATGGTGGATGCCCAAAAGGCGGTGGTAAGCTACTACACACTCGCTTATTACAGCGCGAACAGTGCGAAGGATGGCCGCTTCCGGAAGATTAAGGTGGAGCTCCCGCCGACGGTGAAATATGCTCTTGACTACCGTAACGGTTATTATGCCGACAAAGTTTGGAGCAAGTTAGACGACACGGAGCGCGAAAAGCAGCTCGCCGATGCTTTGGCACTGGGCAACCCAGCGACTGACTTGCCACTAGCGGTAGAGTTACTTTACTTCCGCCAGGGCCGCGGCCGCCAGATGGTTCCGTTGGCGATCAAGATTCCGGGCTCTAAGATTCCGCTCGCGAAGAAGGGCTCCACGCAGCTCGATTTTATTGCCCAGGTGAAGGATGCGCGCGGACGAATCGTACAGAGCTTGCGGGACGAGATCAAACTGAAGCTGGGCGACAATGCCGGGCAACTGGCAAGTAAGAGTCTGCTTTATGACGCGGTGCTGGCGCTTGAGCCGGGTGACTATTCATTGAAAGCCCTGGTGCGGGAAAATCAGTCGGGAACGATGGGCACGTTTGAAGCCCGGTTCCGGGTGCCGGGCGATCCACCGGCGCCGGAATCGGCAGTGAGCAGTTTGGTGCTTGGCGCGCAACGCGAGTTACTTACCGCGGCGGTGGGGGGTGCGGGCCAAAAGAAGAAAGTAACGGCCATGAACCCGCTGGTCTCGAACGGCAGTAAGTTGGTGCCCAGTGTTACTCACGTGTTTAAGCGCTCGCAAACCTTGCATGCGTTTGCGGAGGTGTATCAGGCAGGCAGCGTGGCGGCGACTTTGGCCGTGTATCAAGGGCGGAAGAAAGTCTACGAGTCCGGGCCGCTGCGTGGCGTGGCCGTAGCCAACCGCGAAGGAGTGATGGCAATTAACGGCGACCTGCCACTGCGCGGGGTACCGCCGGGCGAGTATACGTGTCAACTCAATGTGGTGGACGCGGTGGGCGGCCGTTTCGCCTTCCGGCGCACGCCGATGGTGGTTACACCGTAACTTCTTGTTTCCCACTTAGCCAAAGGTAGGCGATCAGCGCCAGACCCATGGCGGCCACGGCGCCGAGTAAGTGGAATTTATAGGCAAAAATCCGCGTCATGGAATTGGCGCCTAATTCGGCGCCCAGCCAAGCCAGGGCGGAATAGCGCACGAAGCGGGCCACGAAGACGATGCCCGCGACAGTCATGGGCCGCACACCCAGGGCGCCGGCGCAAAAGACGGGGACCTTCATTGGCAGCGGAATCACTGAGATGGCGGGCACGAAGATCGTTACCAAACCGTAGCGCAGGTACCATCGGCGAAACTTTGCGCCGCGGCCGGTGGAGGTATGACGGTCGAGCAGGGCTTCGCCGCCGGTACGCGCCAAGCGGTAAAGGATCATCGTGCCAATCATCGAACCGGTGATGGCGAGGCCGGCGTAAAGCGGGGCGCGCAGTGGATCCTTGGCGGCGAGGGCCACCAGAAGCCCATCCGCGAAGCCTGGCAGCGGGACGCCGGAAGAGTCGATCAGGGTTAAAAGAAAAATGCCCAGCGGGCCATAGGTGACCAGCGTCTGAGCCAGGTTCTGCAAAAATAACTTCATTCAGTTGTGTATCTCTTCGCCAGCTCTTCTCCTCGAAGCAGAGCAAGCAAGTTTTCCTCGACTATGATCGCAATATTTAGCGTGCGGGCCTTGTCTAGTTTTGAGCCCGCCTCTTCGCCGGCCACGACGTAGTTTGTTTTTTTCGAGACGGAGCCAGTCACTTTGCCGCCGGCGTCTTCGATGCGCTCTTTGGCTTCGTCTCGCGAAAGAGTGGGCAGCGTACCAGTCAAAACAAAATTGAGGCCTTCCAGGGGCGCGCGCTCCCGGACTTTGACCGTGTGCGTCCAGGTAAGTCCCGCCTCCTGCAAGCGCTGCACCAGCTCTTGATTCTGCGGCACGCGAAAAAAAGTGTAGATACTCTTGGCGACCTTGGGCCCCACTTCATCGGCCTGTTGCAACGCCGCTTCTCCGGCCGCGGCCAAGGCGTCGAGCGAGCCGAAGGTCTCGGCGAGAATTTGGGCCGTGCGCTCGCCGACAAAGGGAATGCCGAGGCCATTCAGCAAGCGCGGCAAGGGCTTTTGCTTGGAGTTGGCAATATTCTCGAGTACCTTTCTGGCGGACTTTTCGCCCATGCGCTCGAGTGTAAGTAACTTCTCCAGGTCGAGCGCATAGTAGTCGGCGAGCGACAGGACGTATTTGCGCTCCACTAACTGGTCCACCAAGGCTTCACCCACCCCCTCCAGGTCCATGACGCTGCGGCGGGCGAAGTGCAGCAGGCTCTCTTTGAGCCGGGCGGGACAACTGGAATTCACGCAGCGCGCGGCCACTTCGCCTTCAGCGCGCACCACAGGGCCGCCGCAAACTGGACACTTAGTGGGCATGCGGAAGGGGCGGCGATCGACGCCGGGCGATTCGATGCGCACCACTTTTGGAATCACATCGCCCGAGCGTTCCACTACTACAGAATCGCCGATCTCAAGGCCCAAACGCGCAATTTCATCTTCGTTGTGCAGCGTGGCGCGCGACACGGTGACGCCGCCCACGGCCACGGGCCGCAGATGCGCGACGGGCGTCAGGGCACCGGTGCGGCCCACCTGAACGGTGATGTCCTCCACCACGGTGACGGCCGCGCGGGCTTGATACTTGAGCGCAATGGCCCAACGAGGCGCCTTGGCCGTCCAGCCTAGGGTTTGTTGCTGAGGGACCGAATCTACCTTGGCCACAACGCCGTCGATTTCATATGGCAAATCGTCGCGGCGATTCTCCCAACTCGAGAAAAAATCCCATAATTCGTCGACATTGGCGCAATACTGACGCAGGTGATTTACCTTGAAGCCCATCGTCTTCATGGCTTCGAGCGAAGCCCAGTGCGAGGGGAACACGGGCTGGCCGTCGACCAAAAGAAAGTAAGGGAGGAACTCGAGCCGTCGCTTGGCCGTGACCGCGGGGTCCAGCAGGCGCAGGGAACCGGCGGCTGAGTTGCGCGGATTGACATAGAGAGCTAAGCCGTCGCGCTCGCGCTCGAGGTTGATCTGCTCAAAGGCGCGCCGCGTCATAATCACTTCGCCGCGCACCTCGAAAGCGGGATATTTAGTGTTAACCCGCAGAGGAAGAGTGCGAATGGTGCGGGCATTTTCCGTGACGTCTTCACCGGTTGAGCCGTCGCCTCGGGTGATCGCGCGAACGAATTTGCCGTGCTCATATCGGGCGGCGAGGGATAGGCCATCGAGCTTGAGTTCGGCGGTGTAGGAGTAGTCCGCGCCGGAGAGTAGCTCGCGCACACGGCGGTCGAATCCGCGCAGTTCGCCTTGATTGAGGGCATTGTCGAGGCTCAGCATAGGCGAGCTATGGGCGGCGGTGGCGACGCCTTCGCGCGGCTTGCCGCCCACGCGCACGGTGGGCGAATCGGGAGTGATCAGTTCGGGGTCAGCCGCCTCAAGCGCTTGCAACTCGCGGAACAAGCGATCATAGTCAGCGTCGGAGAGTTCCGGCTGATCCAGGACGTAATAAAGGTGTTCATGACGCCGAAGTTCTTCGCGAAGCGCTTCGACAGGCGGCCGGGCTGCTGACATTCAGGTACGATGACTATTGTAACGAGCTTCGGATTTTTTGACATATCGTAACGGCGTTTTAATCTACAACCCTCAAGCTGGCACTTTGCGGCGACACCCCGAACGGCTGACGCGCGCCGTGGCGATTCTGCGCGGCCACGGCTGGACGTTGAATGAACGGCCCACCACGGGCCCGGCCACCGCCGGCATTCTTGCCGCGGCCGCCGTGGCCGGGGGCGCTGACCTCATCGTCGCCGCCGGCGGCGATGGCACCATCAATGAAGTGGTGGGCGGCATGGCCGGCTCGGCAGTACCCTTGGCGGCGCTGCCGGGCGGCACGGCCAATGTTCTTTGTTCCGAACTGAAGCTGCCATCGTCGATGGAGAAGGTGGCTCAGCAAATGCCCAGCTTCGTGGGCCAGCGCATTCCGCTGGGTTTACATACTTCCGCGCGAGGGGCGCGGCACTTCGCGCTGATGGCCGGCATTGGGCTGGATGCGCATATCGTCGAGCACATGAACCCGGGGCTCAAGAAAAAGCTAGGCAAGGTGGCCTATTGGATTGAGGGCTTCCGCAGTGTGCTGCGGCGATTGCCGGAGTTCAATGTGCGCGTGGATGGCCGTGACTATCGCGCAAGCTTTGCCTTGATCACGCGGGTACGCAACTATGGCGGCGATCTGGAGATCGCACGGCGCATTCGCCTGACGCACTCGGACTTTGAAATCATCCTGTTCTCCGGTTCGCTCGCGCCCATCTATCTTAAGTACTTTGCCGGTGTCGCCCTGAACCAACTGCCAAACCTCTCCGGCGTCCACGTGCTGCGCGGCCATACGGTGGAAGTTTCCCAACCCGACGCCCCCGTTTTCGTGCAACTCGATGGCGAGGCCGCGGGGCCGATTCCGGGCCGCGTGGAGATTGTGCCCGACGCCCTTACTTTGCTGATGCCGCCCAGCTATGGATAACGTCACCCATTCCTTGCTGGGCGTGGCGATGGGTCGCGCCGGGCTGAATCGTTTCACGCCGCATGGCACCGCGATCCTGCTGCTCGCCGTGAATCTGCCGGACCTCGACATCGTCAGCCTGGCGGGCGGCGACCTCAGCTATCTTGACCTGCACCGCAACCTCACCCATGGCCTGTTGCTATCGCCCGCGCTCGCCATCCTGCCCGTGCTGCTGTTCCGCTATGGCCCAGGCAAATCAGTGCCGTGGCTGTGCGGCTGGCTGATCTCGCTGGCCGGCGTGCTGTCGCACCTCGGGCTCGACTTTGTCACGTCCTACGGCACTCGCCTCGGTGCCCCGCTGAGCGGCGCCTGGTTCCAGTGGCCCGTCCTCAATATTGTCGACGCCGCGCTGTGGCTCGTACTGCTGATCGCGGTGGCCGCGCCAGCGCTCTCGAAACTCGTCTCGGGCGAAATCGGCGCCAAGGCCAGTACCGGCCGCGGCTGGGCCATTTTCGCACTGCTCTTTACGGTCACCTGGATTTCCGGCCGCGGCGTCATCAAGGGCCGCGCCGAACAAATGCTCGCTTCCCGCGTGCAGCAAGGCATCACGCCCCGGCGAGTGCTGGCTTTGCCCACCACTTTCAGCCCCTTCCGATGGCGGGGACTCGTGGAAACCGATGACTTCTACTCCGTACACGACATCAACCTCGCCTTCGACTTCGACCCCGAAGCCGGACTCATCCTCGCTAAGCCGCAGCAGCGCGACGTCATCCAAGCCGCCCAGCGCTCGCCCGCTCTGCAACGCTTCCTAGAGTTCGCGCAATGGCCCGTTTATCGCATCGTGCCCATGGATGAGCCACCTGGGGCACAACGAGTGCAGGTCTTCGATTTGCGCTTCAGCGACGATGGCTCCGCCTTTCGCGCCATCGTCGAGGTGGATGCCGCCGGCCGCATCTTGCGCGATTCATTCCACATTCGCCCGTAGGCCGTGTGATGATAGACAGCATGCCTTTGCCCCAAAGTTATGCCCACCATGCCCGGATCGTGCCCCCTTTCCTGGCCATCCTGATGATCCTGTTGCTCACCGTCATTGGTAGCTGCGTCAATCTGTACCAGAGCTGGGGAGATCATGAGCGGATTTACAGCGCCTCGCTGGTGCTGGTGCTCAGTTGCTGCGCCTTGGGGACGGCGCTCTTCGCGCGCACGTTCCCCTTAAAGGCGCAGGATCGGGCCATCCGCGCTGAAGAGAACCTTCGCCATTTCGTATTGACCGGCCGTCTGCTGGACGCGCGGCTTACCGCCCTGCAGATCGTCGCCCTACGCTTTGCTTCTGACCAAGAGTTTGTCGAGTTGGCCAAGAAGTCGGCAGACCAAGGCACCGCGCCCAAGGACATCAAGCAGGCCATCAAGAATTGGCGCGCCGACGACTATCGCGTTTAACCCATCATTTTAGGCCCCTCCAGCCGCGAACGG
>JAYVUQ010000404.1:0-3548 GCA_043787785.1 Bryobacteraceae bacterium | reverse complement strand
GCGAGCGCGTCATCGAACGGATCGGGCGGCTGCGACAGGTCCACGACTAACAAGGTGCAATCAGCGTCGGCCATGGCGGAGTAACTGCGTTCGATGCCGAGCGACTCCACTTCATCCCGCCCTTCCCGAATACCGGCGGTGTCCATAAATTTGACGGGCAGGCCGTGCAGCGAGGCGGTTTCCGAAACCAAGTCGCGCGTGGTGCCGGGGATGTCGGTGACGATTGCGCGATCCTGCTCGACAAGCCGGTTGAAGAGGCTACTCTTACCAGCGTTGGGCCGGCCGACGATGGCAAGCGACAGGCCCTCATGCACCAGCTTGCCGTAGTGGTAGCTCTGGGCGAGGCCGCGCGATTGCCGCAGAAGCGGCTCGAGGCGGGCGAGAATTTGTGCGGTGGGGGCGACGTCGATGTCGTCTTCGGCAAAGTCGATGCCGGCTTCCAGCAGCGTAATGAGGCCCAGCAGCTGCTCTTTCAGAGGAGCCAGACGGCGGGAGACTGCACCATCGATTTGCTGGGCGGCGACGCGGGCCTGGTAGAGGGTGGTGGCTTGGATGAGGTCGTGGACGGCTTCGGCGCGGGGCAGGTCGAGCCGGCCATTCAAGAAGGCACGCAGCGTAAACTCACCGGGATTGGCGAGTCGCGCACCGCAGGCGAGTAAGCGATCGAGGCCGGCGCGCAAAACGACGGGCGCGCCGTGGCAGGCGATCTCGACGACATCTTCGGCAGTGTAGGAGCGCGGCGCGGCATAGTAAGTCACGACGACGTGGTCAATCACGGCGTCATCGAAGCCGGTCAGCGACGCGAGAAAAGCGCGCCAGGGTAGCCAAACCGGGGGCTTGGGGCAGTGGAGCACCTGGGCGGCGATGCTCCGGGCATCGCCGCCACTGAGGCGCAGGACGCCAATGCCGCCGCGGCCGGCGGGTGTGGAAATGGCGGCGATGGTATCGTGAAGGCTCATGCGCGTACACCCCATCGTCGCGCGATTGCGCATCGTAGTACACTTATCGGTAGCTTTTGGCGTGCCGGTTCGTAAAGAAACGGGCCAGTCATCAGCCGGACCACTAGAACCAACGAATGAGCCATCCGATTCGAGTGCTTGTGGCCAAGCCTGGCCTGGACGGTCACGACCGCGGGGCCAAGGTGATCGCACGCGCGTTACGTGACGCGGGTATGGAAGTGATCTACACGGGGCTGCGCCAAACGCCCGAGATGATCGTGGGTGCCGCGCTGCAAGAGGACGTACAAGTCATCGGACTGTCGATCCTCTCTGGCGCACACAACGCGATCGTGCCCCGATTAATGGCGTTGCTGCGGGAGCGGCAAATGGAAGACGTAGTGGTTTTGGTGGGCGGCATCATTCCGGATGACGACGCCGAACAGCTAAGAAAATTGGGAGTAGCGGGAGTTTTCCAACCCGGTGCTTCACTGGAGACGATTGTGGAATTTATCCGAACTTCGGTGAAACAGGTTGCGTAGCCCGCTCGCTCCGCGAGTAAAGGACAAGATGCAAGATAAACAGAACATCGCGGTGTTTGTCGATTACGACAACATCGAGATTGGCGTCAAATCGACGCTGCGGCGGGAGTTCGACGTCGCCCTGGTACTGAATGCGCTCAAAGAGCGCGGTGACTTGGTGGCGAAGTTCGCCTATGCGAATTGGGGCCGCCAGGAGTATGCTGCGCGCCTGATGGCCGAATCGGCCGTACAGATGGTGCAGCGGCTGCCTTCGCCGCGGGGCGACAAAAATGGCGGCGATATCAACCTCGCCCTCGATTCTTTAGAGATGGCCTTCACCCACAGCCACGTCAACGCCTTCGCCATTGTCAGCGGCGATAGCGACTTTATTCCGCTGCTGAATAAGTTGAAAGAATACGGCAAGGTGGTTTACGTGGTAGGCGGCAAGGCCTTCACCTCCACCATCCTCCAGCAAAACTGCCATGAGTTCATCAGCTACGAATCGCTGTTGATGGACCGTGGCGTGGACCTTTCGCCGTCCCAGGAAACCGCCGCGCCGCAGGCCCAATCGCAGTCGCAGGGTTTGCCCTATTCGACGCCGCCTCGCGAAGGTGGCCGCGAATATCGCCGTCGCGACCGCGACCGGAATCGTAACCGCGACCGCGACCGCGATCAGGTTCCCGCTGCCTCAGCCAACGACGCGGGTGCCGAACCGGGAGCCGAACCGGGCGCCGGGCCGGGTACCGACGGACCGGTGAAAGCCGCCGACATCCTCCGCGAGCAGAGCCGCGATTCCAACCGTGGGCAGAATCGCGATTTCGAGCGCGACCAAAATCGCGAACGTGAACGCAACAAGAATAAAGAGTGGAAAGACCGTCCGGCCCCGCTGGACCTCGCCCTGGCCATGCCCCTGGTGGAGCGAGCGCTCCAGGTGCTGGAACGGCGCGGCGTACAGCCGCAACTTGGCCTGCTGAAGAGCACCATGCTGCAGTTGGATTCGTCCTTCAGCGAACGCAGTTTCGGCTCCGCCAGCTTCTCCGACTTTGTCGATAAGATGAAGCGCGCTGAACTCGTGAATGTGAGTGGCACCGGTGGCCGCTTTATCATCGAACGCCGCGGCCCCACGCGCATCTTGCCGGAGCCCGAAGAGGCGCTGCCGCTTCTGCGCGACGTGCTCGAAACCCATCGCATCGAACTCGAGGACGGCGTCACTGCCGAAGACCTCGACGCTTGGGTGTCGGAAGAGAGCAACGGCTTCGACGTCAAGAACTACGGCTTCCAGGGCTTTATCGAGTTCCTCAACTTTGCCCAGGATAAGTCAGTCGTTAAAATTGAGCCGGGCGAACAGGGTGTCACAGTGTATCTGGGTACGGAGTTCTATCCGCCCGCTTTGCCGCCGCAACCGGAGCCCGAGGAAATCGATGAAGAGGACGACGGCCCGCAGCCTTATGTGGAAGGTCAACCGACGTTGATGGATCCGAATCCGGCGCCTCCGAAGGCGAAACCGGTGGTTCGCCGGCCCCGCAAGATGTCCGGTTCTGGGGACAAGAAGCCGACGGGTGGCGGTACCCGCCGTCCGCCGCGCAAACGTCCTAGCGCTTAGGCTAGTTAGCACGGCTTGAGCAATCGCCGACGCGACCGCTCGTGGGACCCGGCTCCCCGGCGCTACGCGTCGGCGATTGCCTTTCTATGCCTGACCTCGAAAGGAAGCTCCCATGATTGAACGCATCTCCCCGCCTGGCTGCCCCGTGCCGCACGGCCCTTACTCGCCCGCCGTCCGGGCCGGCGACTTCATCTTCGTTTCCGGCCAAGCCGCGGTTGACCCACTCACGCAGGAATGGAGCTTTGGCGATGTGCAGCACGAGACACGGCGCGCGCTCGACAACATCAAGCTGATTCTGGCCGGCTGCGGCGCGGAGATCAAGGATGTGGTCAAATGTACTGTGTTCCTGAAAGATGGCCGCGACTTCGCCGCGATGAACGAGGTCTATGCGGAATTTTTTGGCCAATCGAAGCCGGCCCGCAGCACGGTGGAGGTCGCCTTCGCCAACCCGGACATGAAGATCGAAATCGAAGCCGTAGCTTTCCGTCG
>JAYVUQ010000403.1:0-4390 GCA_043787785.1 Bryobacteraceae bacterium | reverse complement strand
GGAGTGCGGAGGGTATCGGCGGCGGAGATGAGGTCAGCGAAAAAGTTGGAAGTATTGTTGACGTCCAGGCGCACCTGCCCCAGCACCACATCGGCGGCCTGGCCATTCTGCGTCGGCAGCGTGTTGTAGATCAGCACGCGATCATTGCCGCCGTCGGCGACGTACAAGCGCTTACCGTCGGAGAGAGCGAAGCGCGGAAAATCTAACGTGGCGGCACAGCGGCGGGGAAAGGTATCCTTGCCGGTCGTATCTTTGCCCGTAGCGGCGCACAACTTCGGCGTATTGTTGGCCAAGGCGGTGGTAAGATCCGGCTGGCCCAGGACGAGATCTGCGGCTTGGCCGGTGGCGGTGGGCATGGAGTTAAAGATCAGCACACGGTTGTGACCGAGGTCAGTAACAAAGAGCTTCAAGCCGTCGCTGGTGACGGAGACCGGGTTGAGCATGGAGGACGCGGTGGCATTGAGCGTGGCCTTGGTAAGATCCACTTCGGGGGCGGCGCTAAAGCTGGATTGGCCCAGCACAAAATCGGCGGCGGCGCCATTTTGCTGCGGCAGCGAATTCCACACCATGATGCGGTGATTTTGGGTATCGGCGACGAAGAGACGCCCATTCTGAAGCCAAACACCCTGCGGCCCGCGGAACGACTTGTTGTCGGTGACGATCTTTTTCAGCGAGGTGAAGCTGTCCTGGCCGAGCACCAGATCGGCCGGCTGGCCGTTCGTGGCCGGTATAGAGCGCCAGATGAGAACGCGGTTGTTGTCGGTATCAGCGACGGCCACGGCGGTGCCATCGGTGGCCACGGCGGTGGGGCTGCGCATGCCTTGGGCCGTCAGCGCGACATTGGAGGTATCGAACGCCTTTTGCCCGATGACGACGTTAGCGACACCCGAGCAAATGGGGCAACGACCGATGTTGGGGGCGATTTCAGCGTCTTGGGCCGGCAGAGTTTTATCGAGGTCGCGGAAAATCAGGACGCGATTGTTGTCAGGACTGGCGCCAAAGCGGCTGGCATCGGCGACCACTAGCACCCCTTTGGCGTAAGCCAAGCCACCAGAAGCGCCCAGGATGGAGGCGGAAGGCGGTGTGCCCGGACTCTGCGCCGTGAAGGTTGGCTGCCCCACTACAGCTCGCGCGGCTTGGCCGGTTCGGAACTGCAATGGGCTCTGGGCAAGCAAGGCAGCGCCCAGCGAGAGAATAACGAAGACTGTTCTCATTTCAGGTGTCATTGGTAGTATAGCAACCCAGCGGAATCCCAGATTGTCTCGCCTGTAAACTATCGATTGCCTAAAACGAGAAGGCAATTTTGTGGCCATTCAGCCAAAGCTACCGGGGTATAGCAGTGACGGCGACGCCAAGTGTGCCGCAGAGTTCCCTGGTGTCGCCGCCCCGGTACAGGTTCCTTGGCCGCTTTTAAGAATATTTAACGTCCCATATCCCTTCAGCCGCGCATCTCCATTCCCGGTCGGCAGGGCCCGCTCACTCCGTTCGCGGCTGGTGACGAGCATTGGGTTGAGCATTGGGTTGAGCATTGGGTTTAGGCGACCGAGGACATGGACACAGGAGACTCAGGGGACACTGACCCGGAGTCCGCGGGCACCTCGACCAGCGCCCACTCTTCGATAGCCCGCCGCAATTCGCTGATCTGGATCGGCTTGGTGAGGTAATCGTCCATGCCGGCGGCTAGACATTTCTCGCGGTCGCCTTGCATGGCGTGTGCCGTCATGGCGATGATGGGGGTGCGGTGCTCACCATTCTCGGCGCGCCGAATCTCGGCGGTCGCCCCGTAGCCATCCAGCACGGGCATCTGACAATCCATGAAGACGAGAGCATACCGGCGGGTGGCCAACAGGTTGACGGCCTCACGGCCATCGGAGGCCAAATCTGCTTCGTAGCCGAGCTTCCGAATGAGCTTGAGCGCCACTTTTTGGTTCACCACATTATCTTCGGTAACCAGGATGCGGACCCCGTGGACCAGCGGCACTTCGGAAGCTGCGGAGGTGACGCGCGGGCGCGCCGGCGCGAGCACCGCCGGAAACTCGTCTACCCTTTGAGGCAGCTGGGGATTCCGGGGCAACTCGGCCATGGGCGCAGACGTGGCCAGCGTTAGGCCCAGGCCGGCCAGTTGATCGCCGATGCTGGATTCGGTGGGCAATGTGAGCCGCTCCAGCAACTGACGCCACTCGGACTGGCGCAAGGGGCGCGGCACCATGGCAGAAAAACCGGACCGGGTTTCGAGGCCCACTTCCATCATCGTGCGCCGATTGAAGGGTGCCTGAAGAATCAGTTGGGGGCGGGTGGCTTCGGGTTGAGACTGCAGCAGATCGACTACGGCCTGCAAGTCACAGTCGGGGAGTTCGGCGTCAATCAGGACAGCCGAATAGCGCCCGTCCCTCAGCTTCGCCATCAGTTCGCCGCCAGTGGCGGCCTCCTCCGCGACCCAGCCCCAACTCGCCGCCTGGCGGCGATGCAGTTCACGGGAGACCTTGCGCGTCACCGCTACCAGCACCGGCGGCGCATGGAGGCGGGGATTGGACGCCTCGTTCACTTCCACACACGTCAAGCGCAGAGTGAACCAGAAGGTGGAGCCCACATCCACGGCACTCTCGAGCCCCACTTCCCCACCCATGCGCTCGGCCAGTTGCTTCGAAATCGCGAGACCCAACCCCGTGCCGCCATAACGGCGCGTGGTGGAGCCCTCGGCTTGCGTAAACGGCTCAAACAAGCGCTGCCGGTTCAAAGACTCGATGCCGATGCCGCTGTCCTCCACCTCAAATCGCAGCATGATCGTGTTGTGGTTGCGTTCCACCGTCTGGCAGGCGATGACAATCTGGCCTTGTTCGGTAAACTTGATGGCGTTGCCCACCAGATTGGTAAGCACCTGCTGCACCCGAATCGGATCGCCTTTGAGCGTATCGGGCACGGATTCGTCCGCCAGAAAAGCAAAGTCGAGCCCTTTGCCTTCGGCGCGATCGGCAAACATTTCCATGACGGTGGCGACGGAGCCGCGCAACGAAAATGGAATTTCCTCGAACGAAAGCCGACCGGCTTCGATCTTCGAGAAATCGAGGATGTCGTTGATCAGACCGAGCAGAAAGTCGGCTTGGCCGCGCACGGTTTCGGCGTTGTCCCTTTGCTCCGCCGTCAGGCGGCTATCGAGCAGCAAATGCGTCATGCCGATCACGGCATTCATGGGCGTACGAATCTCATGGCTGGCGTTGGCGAGGAATTCGCTCTTTAGGCGCGAAGCTTCGAGGGCTTCATCACGGGTGCGTTCGAGTTGCTTGGCTTGCTCCTCCAGGCGTCCCCGGGTCTCTTCCAGCTCTCGCGTATATTCGCGCAGACGCTCTTCGGTCATCTTCATGGCGGTGACATCGGTGACGGTGCCTTCGATGTAGAGCACGCGGTTGGCCTCGTCCTTCACGGCGCGTGAGTGGTTGAGCACCACCAGTAAGGCGCCATCGCGACGGCGAATTGATACCTCCTGGTTCATCATTTCTCCATCGGCCGCGAGGCGGCTGAGCCACTCCTGGCGCTGGCCGGCATCGTCAAACGGATCATGACCGGCCAGGCGCATTTCCGGCAACGAATCGAAGCCCAACATCTTGACGAGCGAAGGGTTCGCCTCCAGCACTTGTCCTTCGGCGGTGGCGCGATAGACGCCTTCGAGGACACTATCAAACAAGGTGCGGAAGCGGGCTTCGGTCTTGCGGACAGTGTCGGCCGAACGTTTACGTTCAGAAATATCGCGGATCACCACCAGTACCGCCGGCTGGTCGTCGAGCCGGAATGACGTGGCGACGAAGTCAACATCGAAAGTCTGCCCGTCCTGACGCATCATGCGCTGCTCCATCAAGGGCGTGTGTTGCTGGGTTTCGCGAAACTGCTCCCAATTGCGCCAAGCCACCCAGTGGTCGTCGGGATGCATGAGGTCGAGAATGGTTTTGCCCACCAGCCGGTCCGGTGAGTCTTCGCGCATGAGGCGGGCGAAGGCGGCGTTGCCAAAGACGATTTTCCCGCCGCGATGCACCACCACCGCGTCCGGCAACAATTCCACCAGCGTACGGTAGCGATCTTCGCTCTCTTCGAGTGCGCCTTCGACGCGTTTCTTGTCGGCGACGCGAAGGTGATGGATGCGCAAGAGCAAGGCCGGGAAGCCGGCAAAAAGGCAGCACAGGATCAGCTGATTCTTGACGCTGAGCCACTTTTCGGCCACCTGATGCGCAATCTCCGATTGGCGGCCCCAAATCTGGTCTACCGCGGCGTGGATCTGGCTGCGGGCATCGCCACCCACGGTCTGCAATTGCTCAGCGGCTTCGACGCGCGCCGTTTCATTGGCCGCCATCGCTAGATGGATGCCCCAAATCGTGTTCACTTGGCGCTCGACGCTGGT
>JAYVUQ010000402.1:0-4323 GCA_043787785.1 Bryobacteraceae bacterium | reverse complement strand
GCCGAGCCTGAAGTGATCAAGAAGGGCAAGAAGGACGAGGCGGGCGTGGCTCCGGCCAAAGCTGGCGCGGCTCCGGCGAAGGCTGGCGCGGCTCCGGCGAAGGCCGGGGCTCCGGCAGCCAAGGCTCCGGCGGCGAAGGCTCCGGCCGCCAAGAAGAAGTAATTTCCTATGGCTTGGCTGGTGGCCGGTCTCGGCAATCCGGGGCCCGAGTATGAGCGGTCGCCGCACAATCTTGGGTTTCTGGCCGTAGACCGGTTCGCCGAGCGCAACGGGATTCGCTTAACGCGGCCCGAGTGCAAGGCCTGGGTGGGTTTGGGCAAGGTTGGTGACACCCAAGTGGTGGTGGCCAAGCCGCAGACTTTTATGAATTTGAGTGGTGTTTCGGTAAAGGCGTTACTCGAAAAGTATGCGCTGCCACTTGAGAGTTTGCTGCTCGTGTATGACGAGTTAGCGTTGCCGTTTGGCCAATTGCGGATTCGCCCGAAAGGGTCGGCCGCGGGGCATAACGGGGTGAGTAGCGTCATCCAGTCGGTGGGTTCGGAAGAATTCTGCCGGTTGCGGATAGGTTGCTCTCCGGGCCACAAGGGTGGCAAGGAGTATCTGCTTTCGCCGATGCGGCGAGAGCAAGTTAAGGAGCTGGACTCGATTTTGGACTTAACGGCCCAGGCGATCGAGACCATTACCGCGAAAGGCGCCGAACAGGCCATGGCGATTTATAATCGTCGCGCCCAGAGCGAACCGGAAACAAACGGATGAATCGAATCTACGAAGAAATGTTCATCGTCCGCCCCGATGCGACGGACGAGGTGATCGATCCCCTGGTGGAGATCATCACGAAGGAAGTTCTCTCGAAAGAGGGAACGATCGACAAAGTGGAAAAGTGGGGCAAGCGACGCTTGGCCTACAAACTGGAAAAGCTTGATCACGGCTTCTATGTGCTGGTGCAGTTTAGCTGCCCGGCGTCGGCCGTGAGAGAGATCGAACGCCGCTTACGCGTGCAGGACGCGGTGCTGAAGTTTATCACCGTGCGGATTGACGAGCGCCTGAAGGTGGCGGAGAAGCGCAAGAAGAAGGCCGATAAGCGTGCGGCGCGCAAGCCCCCGCCCGTTTTGATGCCGGCGGCGGCTCCGTTGGTTCCGGGCGCGATGTTGCCTGGTGCTCCGGCGCCTGGTGCTCCGGCGATGCCGGCGGCTCCGGTTCCGGCTGCTCCTGATGGGCCAGTCGTCACTACCCCAGGGGTGGATACGCCGGTGGTTGCCGCGCCGGTGGTTGCCGCGCTTGTGGTGGAAACCCCGGTAGTTGATACGCCAGTGGTGGAAACGCCAGTAGTCACGTCCCCGGTGGAAAAACCGGCGGCCGAATAAGCAAAGAGGATGAAAGGAAATATCACCAATGGCTGAAACACCCAAAGGCGGACGTCCCATCTCGGCCTCGATGCGGCCGACCGGAACGGACAAGGCGGTCATCACTGGCCGCAAGCAGTATCTGCGGCGCAAGCGCGTCGCGCGCATCTCAGACAAGCGAATCGGCGAGGTGGACTACAAGAATGTCGACCTGCTGAGGACCTTTCTCACCGAACGCGGCAAGATTATTCCGCGCCGCATCACCAATGTATCGGCACGCGTCCAACGACGGGTAACCGAGGAAATCAAGCGGGCGCGCAACATTGCGCTGCTGCCGTTTGCGGGCAATCCGCATCAGCCGTACTAAGGAGAAACATGCAAATCATACTGCGTGAAGACATCGATAAACTCGGCAGCCGCGGCGATGTGGTGAAGGTGAAGGACGGCTACGCCCGGAATTTTCTTCTGCCTCGCCGGCTCGCGGCGACGGCCAACGAAAGCAACAAAAAAATCGTCGAGCAGGAGCGCCAGGCGCACTTGCGCAAAGAAGCGACCTTGAAGGGGCAGGCCGAGGAACTCGGCAAGCTGATGGCGAATCTCACCATCGTGATCAAGCAGAAGGCGGGCGAAAACGACCATCTCTTCGGCTCGGTGACGGCGCAGGACATCGCCAATGCTTTAGAGGCGCAGAAGTACACGGTGGATCGTAAGAAGATCGTGCTCGACGAACCGATCAAGCAACTGGGCGATTACAAGATCACCGTCAAGCTGCACAAGGAAGTCTCGGTAGAGATTCCAGTGAGCGTGACGAAGGACGAGTAGTCGATTCGGCGAAGAAGTAAGATAAATGGACCGGGTGTTGTGAAACTCCCGGTCCTTTTTTTCATTGGGGAGCATATGGGCTATTTTTCTTTGGAAGGCCAAGTGGCCATTGTGACGGGCGCGGCATCAGGCATTGGCGAGGCGGTGGCGCACCGGCTAGCCAAGGCCGGGGCACGGGTGGTGATCGCCGACATTAATTTGGCGGGCGCGCAAGCGGTGGCCGACGCGATTCCGCATGCGTTGGCCGTCCAGGTGGACATTACCAGGCTCGAGAGCACTGACGCTTGCGTGGCGCAGGTGCTGGCCCAGACGGGGCGTATCGATGTATTGGTGAACAACGCTGGCATCGGCGGCAAGGCGGCCCCGTTGTGGGAGCAGACTTCCGAGGATTGGCAGGCCTGCATCGCCGTAAACCTGACGAGTATTTTCAATTTTTGTAAGTCGGTGATTCCGGTCATGCGCGAGCGCAAGTACGGGCGTATCGTGAATATCGCTTCGATTGCCGGCAAAGAAGGCAATCCGAATATGATTCCTTACTCGGCCACCAAGGCCGGCGTGATTGGTTTCACGAAGAGCCTGGCCAAGGAAGTGGCGACGGAAGGCATTACCGTGAACGCGGTGACTCCCGCCGTGGTGCGGACCAAGATTCTGGAACAACTGACGCCGCAACAAGTGGAGTATATGACGAGTAAGATTCCGATGCGCCGGACGGGGGAGCCCGAAGAGATTGCGGCGGTGGTGCATTATCTGGCCAGCCCCGATTCGAGCTTTGTGACCGGGCAAGTGGCCGACGCCAGCGGCGGCCGGGCGACTTATTAACATGCTTGCCGCCGACCAGTACGCGTCCACGCCCGTTTATACTCTACTCGATCAGGCGGCTCAAGGCCGGATCGGGATCGACCAGCGGTGGCTGCACGCGATTCTCGATCGCGGGCCGGACGCGGTGGAAGATATCGTGCGCTTTGGCATGCTGCCGCCGGGCGAGAACCGGCTCGACCTCACCGATGACCTGGTGGCGATGGTGCGGCATTTGCGCGATCCGCGCGCCCTTGGCTATCTGACCGAGGTGGTGCGCCGCGATCCGGCCGACGTGCCCGATGACGTGAACTTCGCGCTGCCTGCCTTTGGCGCGGCCGCCGTGGAACCTTTGCTGAAACTGGCGCAAGAGCTGGAGGAAGATCAGGCGGGCGAAGTGGCATTTCTGCTGGCCGGTTTGGGCCAGAAAGGGGTGCGCGACCCGCGGATTCTGGAGTTACTGCTGGACCGGTTGGATTATGACCTGCGCGATGGGGCATTGTGCCTGGGTTTGTACGGTGATCCGGCGGCGATTCCGGCGATCGAGAAGTTTCTGGTGGAACTGCCGAACGACAATCAACTGCAATTCGCGGTAAGTGAACTGCGCGAGCCGAGTAAGGTGGAGGACGAGCCTTTCGACATTTGGGCGTCGTATCCAGAAGTGTCGGCACCGGACTTTAGCGTGATGGACGAGGCGGCGCGGATCGAGATCTTGAGCAAGGGCTCCGACGCCGTGGATCGGGCCGAGGCGGCACATAGCTTCTTTACCGATGACATGTCCGATGAGGCGGTGAAGGCACTGCTGGTAGCCGCGCGGACCGACGTGGACGCCGCGGTACGAGCGCGCAGTTGGGAGGCCGTGGCCTCTCATGAGGATTCGCCGCTGGTGCGGCAGGAATTGCTAAAGCGGCTCAACGATGTCAGTGTGGACCCTGTGGAGCGGGCGGGTGGCTTGGTAGGGCTGGCGCTGTTGGACGTGCCGATTCACGATCAGGCAGTACTCCTGTATCAGAATGCGGAGATTCGTCCAAAGGTACTGGAAGCGATGTGGCGGTCGCTGGATAAGCGATTTGGAAAATACTTTGTGAGTCACCTGGATGATCCGCATTTGGAAACCCAGCGCATCGCCATTCGTGGCGTGGGGTATTTACAGATGCGAGGCGAATTGGCGCGACTGAAAGCATTCTGGGGCGAAGAAGAGCTTCGTGAGGATGCGCTCTATGCCTTCGCTTTGGCCGCTCCGTCGGATCCGACGCCGAGCGCTTTGCGGTCGGTGCTGAAGCGCATCAGCGCTGAGGCTCAACTGACGGAGGACGAGGTAGAACTAGTAATGCTAGCTCTGGATGAACGGCTGCGGATGGCT
>JAYVUQ010000401.1:0-2956 GCA_043787785.1 Bryobacteraceae bacterium | reverse complement strand
CCATCCTTCCAAGGGTAGTAACTACTTACTCGAAATGTGCCGTCAACGATCAGGTCCGAGTGTTGGACGGCATATCTGATCGTGGCTGGGTCACTCAGGTTGGCTTCTTGCGAATGGACGGGTATGAACAAGATCTGGCAGATGCTGAGGGCGATCTGGCTAATGGTTCCCATTCTTTGAGTATCTCGCTTTTTGCGCGAACGAAAGGCATGAGTTTGGCGTTCCAATGCCCTAGCTAGTAACCCGCCGCTCACGCGACGGGGTCGATGGGACTTGTCGAAAATCAACGAATTAAGCGGGATGGTATCAGGGCAGGAACTCGACGTTGGTGGACTGGGTCCAGGGGCGGCCGGTGAGGGTGTCGGTGCCGGCGAGGGTGAAGGTGTGTAACGCAGGTGTGCCGGGGGCGCAGACGCGGACTTTGGCTTCCAGGCGGCCGTTGCGGGAGATGTCCGTGCCGCCGAACCAACTTACGATTTGCGTGGTGTAGTCTTCGCCATTGACTTGGAGGGCTGTCAGCCTTGTGTCAATGCCGGCGGCCTCTTGGGCTTGGAGGCTGAAGAAGTAACGGCAGCCATTGGAGTCCGGGGTGGTGGGGGCGACAGGGTTGGGGGTGGACTTTACCGAGACTTCCGAAGGAATAATTCTTACGCTGGCGGTGATGGGGATGGTTTGGATGGTTTTGCCCGAAGTGACCGTGATGGAGCCGGTGTATTGGCCGGTACGGTTAATGAGTGACGGGCGTACCCAGAAGGGGACCGCGATGGGCGAGCCGGGGCGGGCGTTGCCTAAGGTGCGGGAGAGGACGATCCAGGGGTCGCTGGCGACGATGGATACGGGTGCGCCTTCGCTGGCGGTGGAATTGATGACGAGGGTACGGCCTTCAGAAAGGGCGGCGATGTTGGGGTTGACTAACGTGTAAGTGGAGTTAGTGGGACTTACGGTAAGTTGGTTGGGCGCGGGGTCCTCAAGATAGGGAGAGAAGTAAGGCCAGCCTTCGGAGAGCTTGGCGTAACCGTCGACGCGGGGCTCTTGTTCGCAGATGGAAACTTGCGAGAATTCGGGGCCGTAGCTCAACATGCCGGTGATGGTGTTGGTGCGCGAGAAGAGGGGTGAGCCGGAGGAGCCGTGGTGGGTGGCGCCGCCGGTCCAGCGGACTTGGTGATAAAGGGCGGCGGGGAAGCTGCTCTTATCGAAGGCCCAGTAGTCGACGAACATGCTGCCGAAGGAGATGCGCTTGTGAGTGGCGAGCGGATGGTGGATGCCGACCAGGGGATTTCCGACGGCGGGATCGGTGGGGTCGTAGTTAGCGAAGCGGGCACCGGCGGGAATGCTGTTGAGGATGATGAGCGAGAAGTCTCCGCCGAGGGTGTTCTTACTGACGACGTAGCGCGCGCCGGTGGGGGAGGAGCGCTCGATGCGGGAAAGATCGGGCTCTTTGTTGTTGCATTTGGCGGTCTGGAAGTTCCAGATGGCTTCGACGGTGCGGGCGGTCTGGTCGTTCGACAGGCAATGGTCAGCGGTGAGGAAATAGGGGATGCCGCTGCCGGACTTGGTGCGGACGAGCGCGCCGGTGCAGGAGGCTTGGCCCTGGTTGGTTTCGAAATAAATCATGGCTACGGAGCGGCCGGTTTCGAGCCACTCGCTGTGACAGTTGATATCGAGGTGGCATTTGCCGGAGTCGCCGAAGCCGTAGCCGATCTTTTGACCCGCTTCCTGGAAGCGATGTGAGACCTGGCTGACTTGGAATTTCGGCTCGCTGCCGGGGTCGCCAGGGGCAGGGCGATATTCGAGCAAGACCGCAGATCCTTCGATGGTGTGGCTCCAGAAATCACCGTCTTCAAAAGGACCCTGCCCCTGGTAATGGGCGTATTCAGCGACGGCGGTGCCGGGTTGGCGGAGAGTGACTTCGCCTTCGCCGACATCGAAGGCGGTGAAATGCAGGCGCAATCCAGCGGCGGCGGTGGACTTGATGAGCAGGCGATAGACGCGATGGCCGTCAGCGTCCGCATCCCAGGCGCCTTGCTTGGTGGCCGCAGGGGAGACGGTGCGATGGACGCCGGTTTTGAGCAGCTTGCCCATGATTTTTTGGGCGGCGTCGGCGTCGGAGACCGGGCCGAGGTCGATGGTTGGTGGGGCCGCTGATTGGGCCGCTGATTGGGCCGCTGATTGGGCTGGGAGGAGGGCGGCGGCGAGAAGCGAGAGGGCAAGGATCCGGTGCATAGTATGAACTCTGAGAGACCGTTCGGCCGAAACGGGCTGGGGCGGTATTGGGGGTTCGCCCTAGAGCAGTTTTAACGGATAATTGGGATTATGGCCGCACATCCCATTCCGCCGCTTACCGAAGAGGAGTACTTGACCCTCGACCGGGCTGCGGAGTACAAGAGCGAATTTGTGGATGGCCACATGTATGCCATGTCGGGGGGAACGCTGCGGCATTCCAGTGTTGCGGTGCGCCTGATGTCGGAATTGTCACTTCAGTTGTCGGGACGGAAGTGTACTGTCTTCAACTCGGATGCCCGGGTGCGCTCGGCGAAGAGCCGGTCCTACTTCTATCCAGATATCTCGGTGGTTTGCGGCGAGCCCCAAACGCATGAGGATTCGGACGACATTTTGATCAACCCCAGTCTGATTGTGGAAGTGCTTTCGCCTTCTACGGCCGACTATGACCACGGGAAGAAGTTTGCGCACTATCGCGAGATAGCGACTTTGCGGGACTATCTGCTGGTGAATCCGGACGAGCCGCTGATTGAGCAGTTTGCGCGCCAGGGGGACGGGAAATGGTTACTGTCGGAATATCGGGGCAGGGAGTGTGTGGTCCATTTGGAATCGCTTGATTGCGATGTCGCCTTGGCGCGGATCTATGCTGACTTGAGCGCTTGATTAAAGGATAACATATTGATAATAAGATACTTATGCCATGGGAGATGGGCGAAGGTAACCCGCCGCTTACGCG
>JAYVUQ010000400.1:0-5237 GCA_043787785.1 Bryobacteraceae bacterium | reverse complement strand
GTCGTTGAATCACCCCAATATCGCCCAAATCTTCGGCCTTGAAGATAATGCTCTCGTCATGGAGCTCATCCCCGGCCAAACGCTAACCGTCCCCCAGCCCCTGGAAAAAGCGCTCCACTACGCCAAGCAAATCGCCGAAGCCTTGGAAGCCGCTCACGAAAAGGGCATCACCCACCGCGACCTGAAGCACGCCAACATCATGATCACGCCAGACGGCGTAGTGAAGGTCCTCGACTTCGGCCTCGCCTCGGTCCCCAGCCGCGAAGCCAGCGCGGACCCCGAGAACTCCCCTACCCTCACCATGGCCGCCACGCAAGCGGGAATGATCATGGGCACCGCCGCCTACATGAGCCCGGAGCAAGCCGCCGGCAAGCCCGTCGACAAACGCAGCGACATCTGGAGCTTCGGCGTCGTCCTCTTCGAAATGCTCACCGGCCAGAAACTCTTCGATGGCGAGACGCTCTCCCACACCCTCGCCCACGTCCTCACTGCGGAAATCGATTTCAGCAAACTGCCGCCAACGGTGCCTGCGGAGATCGTGGATCTGGTGAGACGCTGCCTGGATCGCGATCTGAAAACCCGGTTGCAAGCCATAGGCGAAGCGCGCATCGCCATTGGAAAGTATGACGCGGCCCCGCGCAGCCGTCTCGCGATCGAGCCCCGCGTGCGGCCCGGTGCCTCGTCGAATTGGGCGTGGGCCCTGGCGGGGGTGCTCGGCCTTGTCGCCGCCAGTGCTCTTTGGATGGCCTGGCACCCATCATCACCGCCTGGGCAGCCGCTGGTCTCGCTGGACCTGGATCTAGGAGCGGAGCTGTCGCTTCTTTCCAGCACGGGATCCGCCGCGGTCCTCTCGCCGGACGCCAAGCGGATCGTGTTTGTCGCATCGGGACCGGACGGAACGCGCCGCCTCTATACGCGTTGGCTGGCCCAACCCAAGGCGTTTGCCTTGCCGAAGACCGAAGGAGCCTATGCCCCATTCTTCTCCCCCGACGGCCAATGGGTGGGCTTCTTCGCGAAGGGCAAGCTGAATAAGACTCGCCTGGACGGCGGCCTGCCGGTCGCCCTCTGCGAGGCTTCCGCCGGACGTGGCGCCAGTTGGAGTGAGGACGACACGATTATCGCGGCTCTCGACAACCGGGCCGGTCTCTCGCAGATTCCCGCCGACGGAGGCAAGCCGGTGCAGATCACGCAATTGGAAGGCTCGGAGATCGGCCATCGCTGGCCGCAGGTCTTGCCCGGCGGCAAAGCGGTTCTCTTCATCTCGAATAACACGCCCGCAAACTATTCCGAAGCCAGCATCGTGGCGGTTACCCTCGGGGATCATCGCAGAAAAATCGTGCTGGAGCGCGCCGGCATGTATCCGCGGTATCTGGCCGGTTACCTCACCTACGTGAGGAAGGAAAAGCTTTTCGCGGTGGCTTTCGATCCGGTGCGCCTGGAGGTTCGCGGTTTGGCTGCTCCCGTATTAGACGGGTTCATCAGCGATCCTACTTTTGGAGATGCGCAGGCTGAATTCTCGCGCCCAGGCACCATGGTGTACCGCCGGGGAAAGGCGGTGGGAATGCGAACCATCCACTGGATGGATGCCGCCGGAAATCTCGATTCTATCGTCGCCGAGCCAGCACTTTACCAAATGCCACGCTTTTCGCCAGATGGCAGCCGATTGGCATATTCCGTAACCGAGGGGGCAAACTCGGACATCTGGATATACGACGTGCGCCAGGGTAGTCGCGCCCGGATGACCGGGGGCATGGGCGTGAATTCCTTTCCCGTCTGGACCCCCGATGGGCGGCACCTTGTCTTTAGCTCGGTGGGAGGAACGTTCTGCGCTCGATCCGACGGCGCAGGTAGCCCAGAGCCGTTCACCGCCAATGGCGCTTTAACGATTCCGGCCTCCTTCACACCGGACGGCACCCGGCTCGCGGTCTACGACTCAAATCCTAGCGGCGGGTCCATCATCAGCACCATTCCGGTACGATACGGTCCCACCGGGCCAAAGGCAGGGAAGCCCGAGTTTTTCCTGAAGACGGAGGGAGGTAATCCCAACCCGGCGTTTTCTCCAGATGGGAAGTGGATAGCCTACGCGGCGGCGGGCTCCGGGACCTACGAGGTGTATGTTCGGTCATTTCCGGATCGTGGCACCCAGTGGCAGATTTCGAACAACGGCGGGGGCATGCCCAGGTGGTCCGGAAATGGCCGCGAGCTCTTTTATCGCACCGATGACCAGCGAATCATGGTGGTGGATTATAAAGTGAAGGGGGAGATATTGGTGACGCGCAAACCGCGCCTATGGTCCAGCGGGCAGCTGGCCAACACCGGCGCCACGCTCAATCTGGACGTGTCCCCGGATGGCAAGCGGTTCGCCGTGGTGATGCCGGTGGAAGGCCCCGAGCCACGTGAGACGCAGAGCCATGTGACGCTCGTTCTGAACTTCTTCGATGAGGTCCGGCGGCGGGTTCCCTGACGTGGAGAGTCGATGGTTGAGTAGCCTGAGGGTGTGAAGCTACACCAATATTCACGGTCCCAATAGGTTCGGTTTGACACAGTACGATCGTTCAACAACCATGCCTTCCTTTGACGCCCGGCACCAGACTCGGACCCTACGAAGTCCTCGGCCCCTTGGGCGCGGGCGGCATGGGCGAAATCTACAGAGCCAAAGACACCAAGCTCGACCGCGAAGTCGCCATCCAAATCACAACGGTCAGCAGAGCGCACCGACGACGACCATGGCGACGATGACCATGGCCGCCACCCAGGCCGGCATGATCATGGGCACCGCCGCCTCCATGTCCCCCGAGCAAGCCGCCGGCAAGACCGTCGACAAGCGCAGCGATATCTGGAGCTTCGGCGTCGTCCTCTACGAAATGCTCGCCGGCCAGAAACTCTTCGACGGCGAGACCCTCTCCCCCACCCTCGCCCACGTCCTCACCGCGGAAATCGACCTCGCCAAGCTGCCCGCCAACGACGCCCCCACCCATCGCCGCGCTGCTCAAGCGCGGCCTCGACCGCAATCTCAAAACCGCCTCCGCGATATCGGCGAAGCCCGGATCGCGCTTCGCCAAGCCGATGGCACCGCCCCCGAGCATCACCCCGGCCCCGGCACCGGGCCTCTCCCGGCGCAACGCCGCGCTTCTAGCCGCCGCCGGTGGCACCCCTTGATTTTTTCACTCCGACGATTGGTCAGCCGACGGAAGTGGTTCGTGCGTGCTTCGGGCGTGGTGCCCCAAGACCTCTCGATTTTGCCGGCGAAAAGCGGCACGCCCAAGCTGCTTTTCACCAGCCCCTACCAGGAATCGCAGGGAGGTGCATGTCTGCACCTTTCCCGACGCCCGCCTCTGGGCCCAGATTTCGACCGAGGGTGGCCGGAACCCTACTTGGTCCAAGAGCGCGCCGGAGCTAATCCACGAAAGCACGAAAAGGGATCGCCGTCGTCTCTTGCACCGCCCGCGACGTTTTCGAATCCGGCCCGCCCAAGATTCTCTTCGGTGACGTTCAGTATCTGGACATCTTCCTCAGTAGGCGCATTTTGCGCACCCGATATCCTCGACCGGTACGCCGACTCTCCCCGCGAGTTGCTGGCGATCACCAACTGGTTCGCCGAACTGCGCCGCCTGGCACCAGAAGAACGCGGCTAGGTCTGCATGGGCAACAGGTCCTCGAGGGTGGTGGCGTCGAAGATGCGCTCACCAAGGGTCTCGATCTCCGTGATCGAAAGCTTAGATAGTTTAGTTTCGGCCCAGGAGGGGAGGGGGCCGAAGCGTTTCTCCATCAGCAGACGAAGGAATCGCTGCTCGCCTTCTTGCCGGCCTTCTTGCCGGCCTTCTTGCCGGCCTTCTTGCCGGCCCTTTTGTCGGCCTTCTTGCAGGCCCTGCTCCAAACCCTTCCGGATGGCTGGTCCAATGATCTGGTTTTCCATCAGGTCGATGATGATCGGCATTTTTTGTACCTCTTCTTGTACCATCGGTTCCAACCGCCGCAGGCCGGCCAAAATCACTAGCTGCTGCGTGGCCACATTCCGCTCACCTTCCGGTAGCGTCCCAATCTTGGCCACAATCCGCCGTACCGCTATTCTATGATCTCGCAGGTTGGTGAGGATCGCAATGACGTTGTCCCCCACATCATCGCTCGCCAGGAGCGCCTCGCCGTCCAACTCGCGGATGTCCACCACGTCATAACCCACCCGGACCCGAGGACCCAGCAATTCGTTCGGCATGTCCAGCGGCGCTTCACCGACGTAGAGCACCATCTGACGGGGAAACTTGCCCATAAGACGATAAGTCCCCAGGGCATACTCCGCCATGCGCAGGTCGATGCGCGGATCGTTCGTGCTCTGCAATTCGAAATGATGCAGGGTGCCCCGGGCGTCTTCGGCGAGCAGGTCCATGCGCAGATTCTGGGCCTTGGGCAATTCGATGTCGAGCCATCTGGGATTTAACAACCCAGCGATTAACTGAATCGCCCGCCGGCTCTCGCGGCGCAAAAGAAGCTTCAGGGCGGCATCGAAGTCGGGCATCGCTCCATTCTCGCGCAGGGTGCTGGGTGCAATCTTATAAAGCTCAAAGGTCCCTCACTTCCGGAACTCGGTTCAGCAACAATCACCCCGACATCGCCCAAATCTGTGGGCTCAAAGAAAACGCGTTGGTGATGGTGTTGATCGCGGGCGACACGCTGAAGGCCCACCCAGCCGCGGGAGGCGGCGTATGAGAAGCGGATTACCCAACCTCAACCCTGCCAACATCGCGCCAACCGTTCATCCGTCATTCACCTATACCGCCCCGTGCCCGCAGCTTCCAGATGTCTTCGGGTCAGTGCATGCTCGCGATCAGTGGCCGATTACTTTGATTTCTCTACCCAGAGTACGGGCTGACGCAGAGGATAGTTGCGGATCGTCTCTTCCACAGTGGGATCCGCCTTCAGACGCCGCCAGAGGGCAATGTACTCGGGCTTGTCGAGCGCCAAACCGGCAAACAGCAGACTGCTTTGGCGCACCGGCCGCTCGTCGTAGTACATCACGTCCGGTGGCTTGGTCCACTTACTCTCATCCGCGATGAATGGCACCATATACTCCATCGCCTTCCGCATGCCGCGACCATCCGCCGTCTCAAACCGCCAGAGGCTGTCCCGCAGCGTAGAGAGGATCTGGCAGATCCCGCCCATCGCGTCCAGGTTGAAAAGCGAATAGCCGTAGGGCTTGGTGCGGCGAAGCTCCAGGGGAAAGCTGCCGTCGGCCGCGATCT
>JAYVUQ010000399.1:0-2507 GCA_043787785.1 Bryobacteraceae bacterium | reverse complement strand
AAATCCATCAACGTCGGGTAAACATCCATCATGCTCACCGGGCGCCCGCACTCTAACCCCGGCTTTGTCACGCCCGGCGCGGACATCATCAGAATGTTCCGCGTCGACCGCTCCCACAGCGTGAATTTCCGCCAGTGTAGTTTTTCGCCCAGGTGCCAGCCGTGGTCGCTCCACAGCACCACCGTGGTGTTCTTCGCATGCGGACCCGTTTCGAGGGCACGCAACACGCGGCCCACCATGGCGTCGCAAAACGTAATCGCGGCCAGATAGGCTTGCACGCCTTTCTTCCAGGCCTCAGCTTTGGTGACGCGGGCATGGTCTCCGGAAGCCTTGGCGAATTTCTTGCCAATGGGCGGCACGTCGTCCAGGTCGTCTTCTTTGACGATGGGCAGTTGGATGCCGTCCAGCGGGTGCATGTCGAAATACTTCTTCGGCACATACCAAGGCAGGTGGGGCTTGGAGAATCCGCAGGCCAGAAACATGGGCTGATCCTGCTTCTTACCCAGGTGCTGGGCGATCCATTCGGTGGTGTGGAAGTCATGCATGGCTTCATCGCCGCTCTCGGTGGGGCCCCAATCGAAATGCGCCTGCCCGGCCGCGCCTGCCAGGGGTGCCTCGCCGGAGAGCCGCAAGCCACGGTCCTGCACGCTGCCGTAGTCGTGCCAGCCCTTGGTGTCCGCGTAGGCGCCGTGGGTGCCGTGATAGATTTTGCCGCATCCCAGCGTGAGATAGCCGCTGTTCTTCAGATGCTGGTTCAGCGTTACCGCATCCTTAAGGATCTTCGCTTGCGCATACGGTTGGGCGTTCGTGTAGACGCCGGACGAAGAGGGTCTGCGCCCAGTCATCATTGCGGCACGGGCGGGATTGCACAGCGGCGCGGCGCAGTGCGCACTGGTGAAGTTGAGGCTTTGGGCGGCCAGCCGGTCAATGTTCGGAGTGATCGTATTGGGATGGCCATGCAGACAGCCGATCCAATCGTTCATGTCGTCAATGGCGATGAAGAGGATGTTCTGCTTCGGCGGCGCAGCGGCCTTCAGCCAAGCCATCGGCGCGGCAGTAAATAAAGTGCGGCGGGATAGTGACATTAGACTAGCTCCAGTTTCTGGCGGGACGCGACGTTTTCAAGGTTCACTTACTGTTTCTTTCTTTGGTTCACCGTCTGCTTTGCCTCCTGGAGGACGGGCGGCACAAAATCGTAATCGACGATGAGTTTTTCCTGCATCGCCGCCATTAGCGTTTCCTGAACATCCTTATGCTCGTCCTGCCCGGCCAAGTTATTCAACTCCCCTGGATCTTTGCTGAGATCGTAAAGCTCCAGCACCGGGCGCGGCCTCTGGAAGTAAATCCGTTCGTGTTGCGGAGGCAGCGTACCAGCCTGGTGGGCAGCCACCATCTCCATCCAACTGGCATCTCGCGCGCTATCCACCGGCGAGTATTCCATCTGCGGCGTTAAGTTGTAGATCAACTTGTAGCGCGCGTTGCGAACACAGCGGGATAAGTCGAATTGCGAGGCTTTGGTATTCGCGGTAAAGGCGTCATTGCCGTGATAGAGCCGCGCAGCAAAGATGTACTCTCGCGGGGTGTGGGCGCGGCCAGTAAGCAGCGGGTAAAAGCTCTTGCCGGAAACGCCTGCTGGGATCTTGGCGCCGCCCACATCCATGAACGTGACCGCCAAGTCTTCGCCCGAAATCAAGGTATCCGTGACACCCGGCTTGATGCGGCCGGGCCAACGGGCCATCAAAGGTACATTCAAACCTGGATCGTACAGCGAGCCCTTGCCATGCGGAAAGGCCATGCCGTTATCGCCCATGAAAATCACGAGCGTGTTCTGCTCCTGGCCATGCTTGCGCAGCAGCGACATCAGGGTGGCAAACGAACCATCGGCGCGCTCAATCTCGCCGCAATACCGCGCCAAATCCCCGCGGACCCCCGGCAGGTCAGGCAATTGCGGCGGCACCTGGATCTTCGCCGGATCCACTTTGCCCACATTCGCATCCCACGGATGATGGGGGTCATTAAAGTTGATCCAGAAGAACCACGGCTTGCCGTTTGGCTTCTGCGTGAGGAACTGTTCGAAGATCTCCGGCGTTTTGGCTTGGGACGAGATATCCAAAAAGTCCACGCGCTTCTTCCAGGTCTTGAGCTGATGCTTCTCGTACACCTGTCCCGTCACCGCGGACGGATTGACGGCGCCATCCAAATGAAAGTAGCGCCCGCACACGCCCGTATAGTATCCGGCGGCACGCAACGCCTCCGGCGCTGTCGGAACATCGGGCGGCAGCGGAGAGCTAAAGCGGCCCATCCTCGCCGCAACGGGCGAGCGCCCCGTCATCAACGCGGTCCGCGACGGCACGCACTGCGGCGCCGCGGTGAAGGCCCGCGTGAACCGCATGCCCTCACGCGCGAACTGATCGAGATTCGGCGTGGACATCCAGGTCGCACCATAAGCCCCCAGATACGGGGCGCTGTGGTCGTCCGAAAGCACAAAGAGGATGTTCGGCTTTGGG
>JAYVUQ010000398.1:0-2405 GCA_043787785.1 Bryobacteraceae bacterium | reverse complement strand
GCATTTTTAGTTTGTGTGAATTACCTGGCCAACCGGCACAATAAGACTTTTGATTTTACGAGCGAGAAGAGGCTCACCCACATGGCCGTCCACAAGGCCTGCCGAATCAATTCGGCACCCATTTGAGCATTCACCGGAAACCACCGCGGCGAAAAATCCTCATTGGAAGCTCCGCATCAGCGAACCGATTACCAGGTTCCAGCCGTCAACGAGCACGAACAGCAGGATCTTGAACGGCGCGGCCACCATCACAGGCGGCAATTGCACCATGCCAATCGAGAGCGTTACCGAAGCCACCACCAGATCAATAATCAAGAACGGTAAAAATAGGACCGCGCCAATTTGAAAGCCGGTCCGCAACTCCGACAGAACATAGGCCGGCATGAGCACCCGTAACTCGACATCTTGCGGCCGCTTCGGAGGCGGCGTCTTGGTTAACTCGAGAAATAGCTGGATATCTTTCTCCCGCGCGAAACGTAACAAAAATGTCTGCACCGGCTGGTGCGCCGCTTCGAGGGCCTGCGCCAAGGTTAATTCGTTCTTCGCATAAGGATCCAGGGCTTTCGCTTGTAGCTCGCGGGCTACGGGTTGCATCACCAGCAGAGTTAGAAATAGGCCGAGCCCCAGTAATACTGGATTGGACGGAGCCGTTTGCGTGCCCAACGCCTGACGTAAGAAATGAAGCACAAGAGTAATGCGCAAGAACGGCGTCAGGCTGGCCAGCGCCGCGGGCAATAGCGCCAATAACGTCAGGACTGTGACAATTTCGAGCGGCGTCGTCAAACGCAACTCGGCCGCCGCAAAAACTAACATGCGCCGGCCGCCTCGGCCTTGCCACCCGCCCTTGCCGCGGCGGCGCGTCCGCTCTCAACGGTGGGCACGGCCACGGGCACCGGCACGGGCGGCGGCAGTAGGATTACCACGCAACCTGACCGCTGCTCCGTCACCAGACAGCGTTCGCCGGCGCAGTCCACCAAGTGTAGGACCAGATTGTCCGAGAGGCGCAATTTTCCCGTGGCGCGCAGCGTGCCGTCATCCCGTGGACCCGGCCGCTGGAAGCGGCGCAGTGCGTAAAGACACGTGCCCAGCAGCCCCAGAACGGCGCAGCACGCCGCGATCTCTCCTGCAAAAACCAATTGCTCTCCCTTTGATTCTTCCACTTCGACCTGCCGCAACGGAAGCTTTCAGGCTTCCGTCCGGAAGTCAGTGATCCGAATTCCCATCATTTCCTGCAGTACGACTATTTCGCCGAAAGCGACCAGCGAGCCACCGATCAGTAAGTCGATATTCTCGCCGGCGGACCGCCTTAACTTAATGATCGACCCCGCCTCCAAATCAAGAATCTGACTCATGGTCATTGTCTTGCGATCTAACTCGGCTTCCAGGTCCATTGGCATTTCTGCGAAATGGTCGAGCTCTTCGAGGTGGTTCATCGCTCTATCCTTACTGAATGCGGCGACGTGGTTGGCCCGCTCACCGCATTCTATCTATCGGACTGAAAGTGACGAAAGATTAGCGCTTCAGGTTGATCGTTTCCTGGCTAATTTCGTCCATCGTAGTAACTACTCTTGTATTCGCCTGGTAAGCCCGTTGTAATACAATTAAGTTAGTAAATTCTCGCGCGATATCCACCGTGGATGACTCCAGCGCGCTGCCAATTACCGAGCCCCGGCTGCCGGTATTCGGTTCGCCGATCGCCGGTAGGGCGCTGCGTGCGCTCAGTTGGAAATTATTGTCTCCGATCGCCACCAAACTCTCCGGATTCCGGATCGAGGCCATGGCGAGCTGACCGACAATCTGCTGCTGGCCATTCGAGTAGATCGCAACGACCTTTCCGCCGTCTCCTAGCCGGACCTGCGTCAGTTGCGAAGCGGCATTGCCGCTTTGCGCATTGGCCGCCACGGCGGAGGTCGCGGTGAACTGCGTCACGCGAGGTGTGGAGACGTTATAAAGATTCCAGGTGAGATTGAGTGGTTGCGCGCCGTTGAGCAAGCCGGTGACCGGTATGGTGGGCTGCGGATCGGTGACCGCGGGTGACGTTAATTTGCCGTCCGCATCGAAAGTTAACGTTCCCGTGACCGGAGTTACCGGCGTCGAGACAGCCGAGTCGGGAACCGAAAGCGAGTAGTCCCAGGCGTTGGCGGTTGCGCTCTTCACCAAGTTTACGGTCGCGACGATGGGACTGCCAAGGGAGTCAAAGACTTGGATTGAGGTGGTGAAGCTATCGGGAGGCGGGCCGGCCTTGGCGGCCGCATTCAGATTCATGTCAAAGCTGAAGCCGGTCGTGGCGCGCGGCGGCCGGATGGTCCCCACCGGCACGACGATCGGGCCAATGGGGCCACTCGCCGTCAGGGTTCCATCCTTCTCGCTCCAGCCCTGAATCGGCAGGCCCTTCCCGGTCAGCA
>JAYVUQ010000397.1:0-4248 GCA_043787785.1 Bryobacteraceae bacterium | reverse complement strand
AAGCGCGAGAGGGTATTGAGCATCGTCGTCTTTCCGGAACCGGAACCGCCGGAGACGACAATGTTTAGGCGCGCTTGCACACAACCGGAAAGGAAATCGAGCATGCCTTGGGTGAAAGTATCGTTTTTGACTAACTCATCGGTGGTGAGGAGTTTCTTACCAAAACGGCGGATGGACATGACGGGACCGATGAGAGAAATAGGGGGAATCACCGCGCAGACGCGGGAGCCATCGCCCAAACGGGCGTCGACAATCGGGGAGGACTCGTCGATGCGGCGACCGATGTTGGACACAATGCGGTCAATAATCAGGCGGACGTGGGCAGGATCCTTAAAGCGGATACTAGTTTCCTGCATGATGCCATTGCGCTCGACATAAACAGAGTCATAACCGTTTACGAGGATATCGGAGATGGTGGCGTCTTTGAATAATGCTTCGAGCGGCCCAAGACCGAAGACCTCGTCGAGGATTTCTTCGATCAACTTTTCGCGTTCGCTAATCGTCATGGGGGTGCCGGTTTCGCCGACTAAGCGCTCCACCATGTTGCCGATCTGGTCGCGCATACCCTCTTTGCGCAAGCCGCGCAATTGGTCGGCGGACATCGTGTTGAGAAGGCGCGTATGGACCTGCGTCTTGAGCGCGAACCAACGGTCGGCGTTATTCGGCGGACGCGGAATGGAGCGGCTGCCCATTAGGCGGCGGCCTCTTTTTTATGGCCAGTGGCTTTGTCAACGAAGGCGCGGAAGGACCGGTCTAATTCGCCGGCTTCTTCGCGATTGGCGACAAATGGGCGCCCTTTGTTAATTGAGCCCAGGACGGCATTCGATTGAGGGATGCCGTAGAAAACCGGTTGGTTGAGCGTTTGTTTGATCTGTTCGAGGGAAGCAAATCCAGGCCCGGTTTTCTTTGAATACTCATTGACGACGACCTTGATCTGGTCCTGGTTGAAGCCCATGCGCATGAGGAAGCTCATGTAACGTTGGGCGTTGCGAATGGTGGGGTATTCCTGGGTGGTGACGATGAAGATCTGATTTGAGACTTGCAGGGCACCAAGAACTAATTCGGTGTTAATGAGCCGCCCGGCGTCGACGACGATTGACTGGTATTTCTCTACCAGAAAGGTGGTGAAGTCGCGGAACATGGGCTCGGAGAAGTAACCCGCGTTCTCGAGCGAGTCCGGAGGGCCGACTAAGTAGAAGCCGAGGGGGTCGCGGGTAACAAATCCTTCAAAGAGAGCTTGGTCCATGCGGTCGAGATTCTCGCCGACCTCCTGTAAGGTGTATTGGGGCTGAGCGCCGATTTGCATGGCGCAATCGTTACCGGTCCAGTCGAGGTCGATGAGCACGGTCTGCTGTTTGCGCTGGGCGAGAACTCCGGCAAAATTGACAGCGAGGGTAGTGGTACCGACGCCGCCCTTGGTGCCAAGAAAAGTATAGACCTTACCCAAACGGCTGCCCCCGGTGGAGACGCGCCGTGGCGTGCGTTCCAAGCGTTCCATGGCATCGCGGAAATCCAAGCGTTTCACAGGTTGGACCAGGAAATCGTTGGCGCCGGCGCGCACGGTCATGATGACGTGTTCGCCGTCGGAGGTGTAACTGGAGGCGATGACATACAAGTCCGGTATGGCTTGTTTCACTTTTTGTAGTGCGCGAAGGCTGGCGTCGGGGTCGCCGGCGAGGTCGAGAATGAGAGCGACGTCGGGATGGCGATCCACTTCCTGCAAAACCCGGATGTAGAGGTTCTGATTGACTTCGGGAAATTCACCGACGACCCGCGCTTCGGGGACGTTTAGCAACTGCTCACGGATCATTTCGCGGAAGGTTTCGTCGTTGGATGCCAATAGTAAAGAAATAGCCATAGTAATTATCCTTTGCCGCTAGGGGAGACAAGATCCTGTCTCGGGGTCACAGCCAGCACTCTCAATGGGCACAGTGGTCGCAAACTCAGGAACGGGAATGGGCGGCAAGCCGAGGTAGCTTTGGAAGGCGCGGAATTCGTAGCCGGTGACACGAATCTTTACCGCGTCGGGCACGCATTCGGTGGAGCAGTCGCTGCCGCAGGTGTATTCGACTAATTCGCCACTGGCGGGGTCGCGAGAGAAGTATTCGACGCGCACTTCGGCCGGTCCGCTACGAAATTGTTCAAAGTCAAAAGTGAGTGGAACGTTGTTGCGCATGAATTCAGTGACATTGCCGCCACCGGATTGAGCGCAATGGGTGGAAGCATAGCGGGCACCATTGCGGGTCCATTCGACGACGGTATTCCACACCCACATCATTTGGGCGGTGAAGACGACCATGAAAGTGAGCGGCAAAATAATCGCCGAGTAAATCATGATGTACTCAACTAAGGCTTGACCGCGGCGAGGGTTTCTTACGCTAGGTGCCACCATAAGGGATCCTCACTTGTGGGCGGAGAATAATGGGGTCGGTGGGCAGTAAAGGGAGCCGCAGTCGGACGGAGACGCCTTCGCTGAAACGGGCGGTAATAAAGTCTGGCGGACGTCCGCCCTGAGCAGCGTCGCAGCCTTCGGCGGAGCAGTCGCATTGGCCGATTTCGCCACTCGCCGGATCAAGACGTTCGACACGAACTTGAATGCTATCGGCGCTGAGCCCAGGAATGATGGGGTCCTGCGAGTTGTCAGTCGTTCCGGTGAGGGCGAGGTTTTTCGCCTGGATGATCGATAGATCGCTAATGTCACAAAGATTGACACCCTGTTGAGTGCCTACGTAGCGTGCGAAGGTATAGAGCATCTTTTGGGCGGTGAAATAGGTGTAACCAACGCGGGCAAACTCCACCAAGCCGAGAAAAAGATATAGCAGGACGGGGATGACCATGGCGGCTTCGACGATCACACTGCCGCGACGACGTCTCATCGGAAAAGAACCACCTTTCCGGGGCCAGTGGTGATACCGCAGTTACCATCAAACCGGCCTTGCCGAAGGGGCATCGGGTTGCCAATATAACTGGCGGTGAATCTACCGCTAGGGTCAGCCGGATTGAATTGCGTTTGACCGGAGAGGGGTTGCACCAAGAACTGGCGGAAGCCGAGCACGGACATACCGCCGCCGGGCAGGAGAGTTTCGACGATGGGAATGGTGATGATGCGGCGGCCATTGCCCGTGTAAGAGGCGTACTCATCGAGGTCAGTAAGGTCGGTATCGGGAATGTTGGTGGCGACGATGGTATCGAGTTCGCCGACAATTTGGCATTGAGCGGGGAGAGAGGTGCCGTCGAAGCGACTTGCGATGCCGCAGAGAAAAGCCTGGACGGGGCCGGGAAGCTGGTTAAACGAACACTGGAGAGGGGTGGCATTCTCCCAAACGTTTTCGCTGCCACCGATGCGCATACAGGCGGTGGCGGGGGTCTTACTACCGGGCAGCCCAGCTTGGCCGATGCGAAAGAGTTGCTGGCTGGGGTCGGCAAAGAGAGTAGCACCGGTATCTTGACGATCAATGAGTAAGTAGTCAAGACGGGCCGAAGTGCCGCCAAGTGGCTGGGGCGGCGGATTGCCGGTGCAGTTCTGGCTGAGCGTGTAACGATTATTTTTGGTGAAACCGAAGTCAACTAAGTCAGCGGGATCGAGCGCGGCGACGGTCATATTCTCGATGGCGCAGGCCTCACAGAGGGGAGCGCTTTGGCCGGCGATGGAAGTGGCGGCAATCTGAGTTTTTCGATCTTGTCCCAAAGCGAGTAAGCCGAAGAAGGTGAGCGGAGCGTCGGCGGTGAGAGAGACACGGACGTACTTGGCATTGTTACCGCCGGCCGCGCCACCAGTGGCACTATCGCCTTCCCCAGTGGCGGCAGAGGCGGTGTCGAAGTACTCGGGCTCCAGGACGGCGCTGCTGAGGAAGCCGCCCGAGTCGCCGATGACTAAGGAGCCGAAATTGAATTTATTCCCGATGGAAGCGGAATTAGAAACAGCGGCCTGGCGGGCGGTGGTGGCATTCTCGAGAGCAGTATCGGTGCCGTTTAAGCGTTGAGCGGCGGCCAGCGCCATGGCGTTGGCGGCTTGCTTGAGTTCGGCCCGAACAAGATACATCTGGCCGAGGTCAACGGCAAAGCCCATCATGACGAGCAGCACCGGCACCAGGATGACTAACATCTGGATGGTGATGGCTCCCGAGCTACTGTGACGGTAGCGAATCACTTCTTCTTGGTTGCTTTAGAACTCATCAGTCTTATGATATAAAAATCATAGCTGGCAACTATAATGAGATTAGAGACCCTAGGTATATGCTAAAGAAC
>JAYVUQ010000396.1:0-6619 GCA_043787785.1 Bryobacteraceae bacterium | reverse complement strand
GTTCAAAGCAAACGGCGGCTTCACCTTCGTGGCCCTGTTGTTCGAGTAAGATGGCCAGGTTCCACAAGGCCTCGGCCAGTTGGGGGTCGCGTTGGAGCGCTTCAATGTAAGCCTCGCGCGCCGCTTCCCATTCGCCGCGCTGATGATGCAGGAAGCCCAGGTTGGCATAAGCTTGCTTGAGAGTCGGATCGATCTCGACGGCTTGCAAGTAGGCTTCGATGGCGGGGCGCACCTGATTGATCTGCTGGCGGGCGACGCCTAAGTTGAACCAACCTTCGGCCGAGCCGGGCGCTAGCTCAGTTAATTTCTCGCAATGCTTGGCGGCTTCAGCGAAACGCTCGCGAATGAAGGCGAGGGTAGCGAGCGCCTCATGAGCGGCTAAGGTGAGGATGGGCCGATTGGACGCTTGGAGACGTTCGGCCAGTTCGCGAATGGTAATCTCGTTGCCATAGGAAAGGGCAATCGACAGGCGGTTCAGCAGTAAGTCGGGATTGTCCGGGTTCTCCAGCTCCAACTGTTGATAGATCGCATCGGCTTCCTCGCGGCGGCGCAACATATGCAAGGCCACACCTTTGCCAAAACGGGCCTGGGTTTGGTTTGGGCTAAGCATGAGCGCCTGTTCAAAGAGCTCGAGCGAAGCTTGCGCCTCATTCTCGTGCAAGAAACAAACTCCTTGCGCCACCAAGGACTCGGTGCGGCTGGTACGGGGCGCCAGGTCACTGGCTTGGCGGAACATCTCGGCGGCCTCTGGCCAGCGCTCTTGTTTATAGCGGCAGATGCCCAGGTTGTAAAGGTCGCACCGGGAACGCGGGTTGCGTTCCAAGGCCTGTTCAAACATCGGGGCGGCTTGATCGAACCGTTGCGCCTCTAGATAGAAACCGCCCAGGAAAGAGTAAGCATCCGCTTCGGTATCGGCCTCGGCAATGGCCTTTTCGAGGCGGGAGACCGCCTCGGCCTTGCGGCCCTCCAGGAAAAGACTGACCGCTTGCACGACGGCCGGGGAGGAAAGCGCGCGTTCCTTCATGCCCGGCACGCCATCCATAAACGAAGGCTCGGCCTGTAACAGCGAGTGGATTACTTCATCGTCAACGTAATACAACCACCGGTCTTCCCAGTTATTCATACACTACTCCCCAGTTTCATGCACATCATGAGTTAGTCAACTTCTTAAAGAGAAACCCGCCCATACTTTTCTTCGGTGGCAGGGGCTTGGATTCCGGACGCGATCTAACAGCCGAGTTACTGGCTCCGAAGAAGAGTCCGGGAGGCGGCCCAAAGGCGATCCGGCGACGCATCGGAGTTACGGAGAATTTCGGCCATTGAATCGAATCGGCGGAAGGCGAAATCGGTTGCAGGATCGGGCGCAGTTTCGGCTCTTCCGCCAGAAATTCGGGTAACCCTTCGGGCGGTTCCATCCGGACGTGGGTCTGCTCAAGATTCTCGCCATCGGCAAATTTCTCAACCGCGTCGCTCTTGGGCTTCCGGCTGCCACCCCGGTCGCCGAGGGAGATTCGCACGGCGCTTTCTACCACGACGCCAGCAGAATTGCCTTCGACCGTAATCGTGGTGTTGATAGAAACCGATGAGTGACCAGCCGGGGGCGGCGGACCTTGCTGCGGGTGATCGCGACGCCATTCAAACTGCGCCCCCTCACTCGCGGGAGGCTGAGGTTGGCCGGGGTTCCCGAGCGGCTCGTTTCGGACAAATGGCACTGGCGCTTCCGACGGCGTATGGAGGGCCACTTCGGTACCCTTGCGGGGTTCGGAGACGACGGGAACGGCGGTTACCGGCTTGCCCTCCAACACCGGCTTGCGATCAAAGGAAGACGCAACAGCGGGAGCGGCGGACGCCGGATGAACTGGCTTCGTGAAAGGCACCGCGCAAGGCTGAGGCCCGACCTGTTGCTCGCCTTCGTGCATCGCACGGGCGGCCTGTTGCCAGGAGGAAGGAGGATCTGCGGGCTTGGGGGCAGCCACGATAGGCATCTTTGGTGGCTGTGCTGTTGGTGTTGGTGGCACAAAGGGCGTGTTGGTGCCCGGCCGATTGAAGAGGTTACCCGGAGCGGCCGCACTCTGGCTCATATACTCCTCAATCGCCTCAGCCAGCGCCTGCGGTCGGAGGATGGAGTCGAAGCGATCGTCGACAAAGAAGAGCGGCAAATCCTGAATGATCTCTCCGTTGAGGACGTCGCCAACCGCCATATCCGTGGTGCCACGCGGCAGGAACGGCATCTCATGAAAACGAAATGGCTGATCCGGAGTAAATAGCGAGTCACAACCGGCTGCGAAATCGGGCCAAACAAAGTCTTTCACGCGCACTTTGGCGAAGGTGGGAGCCCCGCCGGGGGGCTTTATCCGCAGTCTGGGCCCGGACAATGAGAGAAGCAGGGGCAGAGTCCGCGCCAGCCAATGAACAGGCGAGGGAGCGGGTTCCTTGAGGAGGGGCCGCCCGGTGTCAACCGGAGGGAAGGGGAGCAGTGCGGCAGGGAGGGCGGCCAAGGCCGCGTGTGCTGGCCATTCACCAACGGCTCCCGATTGCGCGGGATGCTCTATCGGCACGGCTATCGGTAAGGCCGGTGAGGCGGGTACGGGGAAGGCCGCCCAAGCGGTCGACAGGGTCTTGGGCCGGTGCAGCGGTAGGCTGGAGCTATCGGGATACTCAACGGCAATGAGGGTGGCGCCGAGGGTGGTGGGGCCGGCTAGCGACCAAGCCGATTCAGCGGAAAAAGTGGAAGTCGCGGCAGCGGCCGACACCTTGGGAATCTCCAGGCTCGCCGCCGCCCAGGGTAAGGTGGCCGTTTCCGGGGCAAGGTCCTCGAATCGGGCGAAAATCGATTCGGACGGGGCGTCCGGCGACGGCACGAAGCCAGGCTGGGGCACTGCCAGTTCGCCGCAGGCCGCATGCGAGGGAACGGTCCACAACCGGTTCAAGGAAGAGAAGGTTGCCAGCGGCTGGGCCGGAATCTCGCCGGAAACTGGCTGAGCAATGGCGACGGCGGGCGTTAAACAGTTGAGATTTGCTAGTGTGGGGGCAGCCATTTCCAGCAACGGCCGCGGCAAGCCCTGGAAATGCGGCGTCATCCAGGCGCGCTCAGCGTGAAAACTCTCGCAAGCACTCTCGCAACCCAATAACGATGCTGCCGCTGCGGCCGTAGAATCAAGCGGCGGGTGGAGGTGACCGGCGCACCAGCCCGAATGGCTCAACTCGCGTTCCGGGGTCAGGCCGGGTTCCGGTTCAGGCCGCGTTCCGGGGTCAGGCCGCGTTCGGCGGGCCAAATCGTGACCGACGGCCAAGCGGACATAAGGTCATCCGGAAGGGCCGCCCATTCGGTATTCTGGCTAGGCTGATGATCGACTTCACCGAGCACGAATTCACTGAACGGAACGGCCCGCGCCAAGTGAACCGCCCTAGCTGACGCGGCCCGCAAGGGGTAGGCGAGCTTGAGCGTGGGGGGCAAATGGAGAGCCAGTTGCTCCACCGGACAGGTGGCGGGGACGCCCATAGTGTCGCGGCAGGTGTCGCCTGGCCCGGGACGCCGCAAAACCAACTGTCCCGCCATCCGGATTTCACCTGGAGCCTGCTCTCCCAGATAGATTGGCGGCATCTGCCAGCCATTCCCCACCTTTGCCAGCGGGGCGACCGCCACCAACGGGCAGCCCAGTTCTTCGTGATACGGCTCGGGCAGGTCGACATAACCGGCAAAAGGCACGGCGCTCATCAGGCTGGCACCGCCAAAGATGCCATTGGCCGTCATGAGCGTACGCGGAAAATCAGCCAGCTCGATGGCAAACGAGTAGTTCGGCGGCAGTGCTCCGGACACGGGTGGAGGCGAAGTGCTCAGGATCGCCCAAAGTGGGGCGGGAGCGATCGCCTCCTCCCGCCGCGGTGCTGGCACCTGGCTTTTGAGGGCGGCGGGCACGCCGGTGAAGATAGGGGAATCGAATACGGGCAATTCCAGCTCTACCTCGTCATCCGGAAGATTCAGGATAACTTCAGGAAAAGGCAGACCAGTATAAGATCCGGCCAGGAAGGGAAGGGACGCAGGCGGCACTTCGGCGCGTCGGATTTGCTTCGGCTGGGCGGCGAGTCGTTGCAAGGCCAAGCTATTGAATTCTTCCTGGTATGCTTCCTTGTGAGCAACCGAGCAGAATTCAGCCTTACCCGTGAGTTTTCTGAGCAGCGACAAGGGCTCGCCGCAATAGAGACACCGCATGGTCGAAACGATTTTCCTCTCTGACCATCGTAGGCCCGCACTCGGGTGAATTCCATAGTGGAAATCACTTAGTAGCCTTAGTGAGTTCGCGTCTTTGGAACTCGGGTAAGTTGCTTAGTACCCTACCCGGTAATACTCTAGAAATTTGTCCCTAAAGATTCGCCTGGATTACCCGATCACTTACCTGGACGACCAAGGGTGACTAAAGGTGAAGATATGAGCCGCCGAGACCGCATTCAACAGGGCATTGACCAACTCCGGATGGCGATTCCGGAGCTGCAAGGAGTATTGCTCGCCACCAGCGAAGGGATGCCGCTCGTCCATTCGATGGACGGCAACGGCGACCCGGGAAGAATTGCCGCATTGGCAGCGGCAGTGAGCGGACTCGGACGCCGGGTGACCGAGTCTTTGGCGACGGGGACCTGCCAGGAAGTTAGTGTATTGGGCTCCGAAGGCCAAATGTTTCTCTATGCGGCCGGCCCGAAAGCGGTGCTAGCGGTTCTGGGCCCCGCCCATCTGGACGTGGCACTGGTGCAGCTAGCGGCTCGTAACGCCGCACAGCAAATCCTGCAAGCGCTCTAGGCGCGCAATTCCGCCAGAATCTCGCTGGCCGCTGCGCGTGCCTGCGGGTAGGCGCCGGTGGGAAAGCTGATCGCCCCCACTTTGGGATGCCCCCCCCCACCATAGCGTTCGCAAATTGACGCTAAGTTGTGTGTGAGCGGCTGCTTCACCCACGGATTTGACCCTACACTGACCTTAGTACGAAAGCTCTGCTCACTTACGGAGACCGTATAGACCGCCTCCGGATATAAATAATAGGGTATAAATTTGTTATAGCCTTCTACGTCTTCACCCACCAAATCGAAGGTAACTACGCCGCCGTCGCAGGCCGCCCGCTGCCGAATCAGCTCAATCGTGCGCCGGTGACGGTCGCGCAGAGGCAGATACAACTCCTGCATGGCGGGGTCGGCCACGATCTCATCGAGGCTCTTCGACTGCATCGAGCGGATCAGCCGCTGGACGGTGCCGGGGCCTTTGGCCGCCTCAATGATCAGCACGATCTTGAGCGCCGAGGAGCCCAAGGCCACGGCTTCTTCGGCGTTCGCATAGCGCGCGCTGTCGACAATGTCCGCCCAATGGACCAGATCGGCGAGGTCAGGCGGAGCATACCCAAACTCGCGCTGCGTCACATCGGCGATGTATTGCGTGCAGGATTTGTAGGCCGGGTCAAAATACAGGCGCGCGCCACGTGGATCGCCATTGGCCTTGAGGCCGCGAAAATGCTCGGCGTCGCTGGGACTTAGGAAAGCACTTTGATGGTGATCGAACCACCAGGTTAGTTTTTCGTTGGTGGCGTACTTAAAGTCGACAATGGCATTTTCATCGCCATCGAAGAGCGAATCCTCGAAACTCTGCGCGGCCACGTGCGACATCCCGGTATAGGCGAACTCCGCCGCCGGATGCACGCGGTCGGCAATAAAGCGGCTAAAAAACGCCGCCGAAGCCGCGCCGTCGAAACAGTGATCGTGATAGAGAACTCTAAAGCGCATAAAAGTTGCTGGAACATTTGAGTCTACACCCACGAAGGGGGAAACCTAATAGGGCGACGATCAAAACCCGCGCTTCGCCATCGATGCGGCCTCGGAGACGGATTATCATCTACCCACGCCCACGGCCACGAAACTGCGCGAGATCTTCCGGTTGGAGACGGAGCGCACCTTTGGGCGACGATTGGGTGGTGCGGCACGAAAATCATTTCTATGGCGGGGAAGCGCAGAACTGCAAACCACGCGGCGGCGAAGATCAAAGTGACGGTGTGCGAGTGGGAGGACGGGACGATCGAGACCCACTACCGGGGGCGGAAGCTGAATGGGACCACGCTCTACCCGCCCTTTGGCCTCCGGCGATCCCGCCGCGATCATTTTGATCCCCCAGCCGTTCGCACCTGCGTCCAAACTGCCTCGTAGCAGGCGTTCCGTGCAATACTCTTTCGCCGTTGGCTCACGCACGGACACGTTTTTCCCGTCCGCGTAGGGCGCTCGCGGCACGCAGTACTTTTCCATCCAGGCTCCCAACGCGCCTACCGCCGCCCAGACAGTTTCCTCCTTCCCCATGCGGCACAGCGTCGTCGATGTTGCCTCGTCGGCCCGGTTGATCAGGCACCCGCGTGGCCCGTAGTACTCTGGCCATTCATGGACGCTGCCGTCCAGTTGCACCAGCTCGCCGAAGGGCTCGCGCCGGTCCCGGCGCTGGCGCATCCAGCGCCGCACCGTCGTCGGCTTACTTCGATGGGAGGCGGCCCACGTAGCCATGCCCCCAGGCCGTCGCGCCTTTCTTCGGGTAGCGCTTCCACCAGCGTGCAGGCTTGGCTCTGCACCGGCGCCAAAACCGCCGCACGCATCATTT
>JAYVUQ010000395.1:0-5959 GCA_043787785.1 Bryobacteraceae bacterium | reverse complement strand
GTGCTGACGGATGGCGAAGCCGATGCGGCCTTGGCCGCCTCAATTTTCCACTACGGCACTTACACGGTGAATGATTTGAAGCAGTATCTGGACGCGCGTGGAATTCCCGTGCGGGTGACTAACTAAGGAGCGAGACGATTGATTATTCCCTGTATCGACCTGATGGGCGGCAAAGTGGTGCAACTGGTGCGTGGCCAGAAGAAGGCGCTCGAAGTGGATTCGGTAGACGAGATGATTGGCCGCTTTCATGGCTTTCCCGAGTTACAAGTGATCGACCTGGACGCGGCCATCGGTACGGGTGCCAATGATGATTTAGTCGCCCATGTGGCCATCCGGGTGCCGTCGCGCATTGGCGGTGGCGTGCGCACGGTGGAGCGGTTTGCCAAGTTGATCTCGCAAGGCGCCAGCCGCGTAATTGTCGGCACCGCTGCATTTACGGGCAATGGAATTAATCATCAGTTTCTGGAGCAACTAACCCCCGCCCGCACGTTGATTGCGCTCGACACGTTGGAAGGCCGGATCACGGTGAAAGGTTGGCGGGAAAGTCTGAATTTGACGGCGGAACAAGTGGTGCGGGAACTAGAACCTTATGCGCACGGCTTCCTTTGTACGTATGTGGATAAGGAAGGTATGCTGCAAGGGACTGACCTGGCCTGGTATCGCCGGATGCGCGATGCGACGGCGCACGAGATTACAGCGGCCGGTGGGATATCGAGCTACGCGGAAATTGCCACATTGACTGGGTGGGGAATTCATTGCGCCCTCGGTATGTCGATTTACACGGGGCACTTATCGTTGGACGAGTTACGGCGGCTGCAAGGTAAAACTTAACTATTATTTTATGCGGAAGGTGCCGCACCGCCGACGCGATGGGCTCGGCGGAGCTCTCGCGATTGGTGCTTGGCCAGAGTGTGGGTAAACTCGGCGCCGAAGAAGAAGATCTGCGACGAGTAGTAGACCCATACGATGACCACAATCAGCGATCCAGCCGCACCGTAGGCGGAACCCACACTGGCTTTGCCCAGGTAAAGGCCGATGAGCGCCTTGCCAATCGTGAAGAGAAACGCGGTGGCCAGCGCGCCGAGCCATACTTGCCGCCAGCCGATCGTTTTGTCCGGCACGAAGCGAAAGATGAGCCCGAAGAGCACCGCAATGGTAAAAAACGACACCAGGAAATTTACGATGCCAAGTACGAACTCCGGCAAAGGGAGGAAGTCGGCAAAGTACTGTCCGGCGGCGGCCAGGGCCGCACTGAGCACTAACGACACCAGCAGCAGGAAGCCGATGGCGAGCACCATGCCAAAGGAGAAGAAGCGCTGCTTGATGAGGGCGCCAATCCCCAATGTTTCAGCGGGCGGTACCTCCCAGATGGTGTTCAGAGCGGAGCGTAGTTCGAGAAAGACTCCAGAAGCGCCGAAGAAGAGCGTCAGGATACCGAGGCCGGAAGCGAAGAGACCGGCGGAGGGTTCCTGAGCGTGCTGGATGGTGGTCTTGACGGCGATGGCGCCCTCCGGCCCGATCAAGTTCCGCACTTCGCCAAGGATCTGATCCTGGGCGGCAGAGTGGCCAAAGACAAGCGCGACGACGGCCACAACCAGGATCACCAGCGGCGCCATCGACAGAATGGTGTAAAACGCCAGGGCGGCGCCCAAACGGGGAGCGTCGTGCAGATTCCACGCGGTGAGAGTCTGCCGAAGGATTGGCCAGAGTGGGTTGGGTTGAGTCGGCAACTGCTTTTAGTGTAAGGGTAACAGCGATGCGTTAAGCGGTTGCGTATTTTAGGAGAGGGAGTGCTGAATGAAACTGACAAAGGTATTGGCGGGGGTTGTGCTTTGGGCTATCGCGATCATTGGACCGGCAATCGCACAGATTGTGCCGGACCGATACGTGGTGGAGTTGTCAGAAGAACCACTCGGCGTGGCGGTGCGCACGAAGGGCAAAGCCGCATTGAGTGACCGCTACCGGGCGATTTTGAGCGAGCAGTCACGAACCAAGGCGGCCATCGAAAGCCGCCGCGGCAGGGTAACGACGTCGGTGGATAGCGTCATGAATGCCTTGTTCGTGAAACTGCCCGGGCAGGACCCGGCAGTACTGGCAGCGATCCCCGGCGTGAAGAAGGTGTACCCGGTTCACCTGATGCACAAGAGCCTGGACCGTGCCTTGGCGCTGCACCAAGTGCCGGTCGCCTGGAGCCTGATCGGCGGTAAAGATAGGGCGGGGGCAGGCATCAAGATCGGCATTCTGGATACAGGCATTACACCCGACCACCCAGGTTTTCAGGATGGGACGCTGGAGTTCCCCGCCGGCTTTCCGCGAGGCTCGTCAGAGAAAAACTTGAAGCTCACCAACACCAAGATCATTGTGGCGCGCAGCTATGAAGACATCTATGAGCTCGACGAGCCGGACGATGCTCGTGACCGGAATGGGCATGGTACGGCGGTGGCGATGTGCGCGGCGGGGGTGACTAATACGGGTCCGCTGGCGGCGATTACGGGTGTCGCGCCCAAGGCGTGGATCGGGGGTTTACAAGATCAGTCCGCTTAATGAGGATAAGGCGGCCGATGACGCCATCTTGAAGGCGCTCGACGACGCCCTGTCCGACGGCATGGACGTTGTGAATTTGAGCTTTAGCTCGTTGTTCCCTTTCACGACCGGGCCGGGTCGACTGCTGGGCGTAGCTTTCGACCGCATGAAGAACTTTGGCGTGATGGTGATTGTGGCGGCGGGCAATGGCGGGCCGACGCTGAACTCGCTTTCCGACTTGGCAACGCTTTCTTCGGTCATCAGCGTGGGCGCGATCGACAATGATCGCGTCTTCGCCGACAAGATCACCGTGGCGGGCGAGACCTACCCGGCCATTGCCGGCAGCGGCCCACGGCCCAGCAGCGCCGTCACCGGCAACGTCTTCGACGTGGAAGCGCTCGACCCGACAGCCTTCCTGTGCGCGCCTGCCGGTGCCGACACAATGACCGGGCAGGTCGCTCTGATTATGCGCGGCGTTTGCGCCACGATCAGCGCCACACTGCCCTTCAAGCTGAGCACCTTCGCACAAGAGTTCCGGCGCATCACGTCATTCTCGAGCAAAGGGCCCACGTCGGACTTCCGCATCAAACCGGACCTGGCCGCCGTCGGCACCAACATCTACACCGCCGCCCAAAGCGTCGATAATGAGGGCGAAAGCTACTCGAAGGGCGGCTACCAGATCGTTGACGGCACCAGCTTCGCTTCCCCCATCGTCGCCGGCGCGGCGGCCGTGCTACGCGGTGCGCGGCCGGGCTTAACCGTTGACCAATACAATTCTCTGCTGATCAACGGCGCCACGCCTCTGATGGTGAACGGCGGACCGTTGTGGAGCGAGTGCAGCAGACCGGCACCGGCGTGCTGAACCTGGAATCTGCCCTGCGCAACACCGTGACGGTGTACCCGACGTCGCTAACATTCAGTCTGGGCACCGGACTGCTGGGGGGGCGCGGACTGGCAATCTGGACCAACTTGCCGTGACGAATATCGGCAAAGTGACGGACACGTTCAACATCCGGTCGATCCCGTATGACTCTGCGCCGGCCCTGCAGTTCTCGGCAAACCCGGGCAGCCTGACGCCGGAGCCGACCCACAGCATGACCCTGACGCCCGGCCAAACGAAAACCGTTTATGCCTATTGGATCTCGCGGACGACCTTGCCGCAGGGCGAGTACCAAGGGCACATCCTGGTGGAAGGCAAGTCGACGGCAGTGCTGACGCCCTATTGGTATGCGGTGCCTTCGCTGATTCCCAACGCGGTGCTGGAGCTAAATCCGCCGAATTCCACGGCGCGGTCCGGGGCCACCGTGACGCTCTTCGTCCGCGTGATGGACTTGGCGGGAGTGCCGGTCACCACCGATGGGCAATTGCGCTTCACGGGAACGGCGTCGGCCGGAGCGACGATCAACCTGCTGCCGCAAATTGTTTTCCAGAACCTGCGGGCAGTGCAATTCGGGCTAGCCACTACCGCCCGGGCCAACACGTTCCAGTTCACTTTCGGCAATCTGCCACCGATCACGCACGTGATCACCGGTGGAATGGCGCCGTAAACCCTGACGACAGCGACAAGAGAAGCCCCCGGCCCGACCTCGGACTTGGGGGCTTCTTCCGTCTATGTCATTGATTTTATTGCTCAACTTTGCACCAAAAGTGGAGACTTTTCTACAAGTCATTGATTATAATAGACTTACTCACCTAGCGGAGATATTAGCAGATGCAAACTTAGCTGTAATCCATTGATAATGATTGACTTATAATCTCGTCGGACAGAGTATTTCTAGTATTTCTACTCCGTCGGACAGAGTATTTCTACTCATTTTTGCCTAGGGAGGCCGCTCGGTGCCGGGTGTTTCTCAAAAAATATGTGAGAACAATCGCTCCCGAAAACGACTTATTAGAGGATGAGGGAACCGTTGCTTTGGCCAGCCATCGCGGTGCTGTTGGGTGCCATGGGCGGGCACGCGTTGGAAGTCGGCAGAACCGAGGCGCTGGTCGCCGCGGGGATATGCCTCCTGCTGACCGGTGCCGCGCGATGGCAGAGGCTTCCGCGCTGGTGGATTCCGGCGCTTGCCTTCGTGGCTGGCGTGGGCGTTTTGATGGAGGCCGCCGCCCGTCCCGGTGCCAAACCGCAGATTGAGAGTGAGCCGGACGAGGTCCTGCTGGTGCGGGGTTGCGTGGTGGAGCCCAGCACATTCTTCGAAGGCCGCGCCCAGTTCACGGTCGAACTGCAACCGGGGGCCCGGGCCAGGGTTTATCAGTATCCCAAGGACGGCTTACCGCCCGCGCCGGTGGTCTTCGGCGAGCGCGTGGAGTTCGATGCCCGCATCCGCCGGCCAGGGACCTTTCAAAATCCCGGCGGCTTCGACTATCCGGAGTACCTCGCCCGGCGCCAAATCTACTGGACCGCTACCTTGCCCTCCACCGCGCAAGTCACCAAGCAACCGGGCGCATGCGCGGGGCAGGCCGCTCGATGGCTCGCCCAAGCCCGGGCCGTTTTGCTCGCCCGCATTGACGCCTTCTTCCCGCGAGACGACTACGCCAGCGGCATGCTGCAAGCGCTGCTGCTGGGCGAGACCAGCCAGGTGAAGAAGCTTTGGACGGAGGACTTCCGCCGCACGGGCACCTTCCATGCGCTCGTCATCAGTGGCCAACATGTTGTCGTGCTCACCACCGGCTGGGTGTGGGTGATCTTCCAGATCACGCGCCGCCGCTGGGTGGCGGCGATGGCGGGAGTGCTACTCGCCTGGATCTACACCGGGCTCGCCGGCGGTGCCGCACCCGTGCTGCGCGCCGCCTGGGGCCTCACCTTCTACGCGGGGGCCGGATACTTCTACCGACAAGGCCGCGTGCTGAACATTCTGGCCGCCGTCGTGCTGGTGTTCATCGTCACGGATGCCGGCCAGGCCTACGACGCCAGCTTTCAACTCTCATTTCTCGCCGTGCTGGCCATCGGGGCACTGTCAACTCCAGTGCTGGGACGCACCATCGCCCCGTTTCACATGGCCTCGCGCCAGCTCAACAATGTCAGTTGGGATGTCACCCTGCCCTCGCTGGTGGCGGCGATTCGGGTCGAGCTCCGGCTCATCGCCGAAACCATTGCGCTGCTGACCTGGGTGCCACAACGCTGGGTGACACCCGTGGTGGGCGGCACCATCCGGTTGCTGGCTACGGGCGCAGAAATGCTGCTCATCACGGCGATGGTGCAGGTGGTACTCGCCTTGCCGCTGGTGAGCTACTTTCATCGGTTCCCGGTTACTGGACTGCTGGCAAACCTACTGGTCGCTCCGCTGCTGTCAGCGGCAATACCAGCGGGTATGCTCGCCGTGGTGACCAACTGGGCCTGGCTCGCGAGTTGGACGGCGTGGCTCGTGCATGGGTCCGGCGACCTGGTGGCCTGGAGCGCCCAGTGGGAACCCGCTTGGCGCATCCCCTCGCCACC
>JAYVUQ010000394.1:0-3858 GCA_043787785.1 Bryobacteraceae bacterium | reverse complement strand
GAGAATGCGTGGTTTGAGAACTCCCGCGGCCCCGGCAACCGGCCCAACTGCTACGTGCAGCGCGGGCCCTACACTTTCCGGCAACTTCCGGGGCGCTTGGGACAGATTACTGACCCCACGGCGGTGCAAGTCAACATGACGATCGCCAAGAAGATCGCCTTCAACGAACGTTGGTCGATGGAATTGCGCGGCGAGGCGTTCAACGCGTTCAACACGCCCATCCGGCAAGGTCCGAATACCGACCCGAACAGCGCCGCCTTCGGAATTCTGCCGGTGGCGCAGTTCAACTTCCCGCGCAATATTCAGATCGGCGCGCGGCTGCGGTTCTAAGCCGCCACTCTAGTCCGCAGGTTGGGGGTAGGGGTCGCCCGTTCGGCTGGGTCCATGTCCCCGTTTGAGACACAAGCGAGTTTAGAAAGCGGGCGGGATTAGAGCCCGCCTGCCCCCCCCACAGTCGGGGCATATTCAGTTTTGAAGTGGTTCTCCCAGCCTCCTACGCCACATATCCCAAATCGGCACGGCAATCATCAGCAGGGCAGTAGTTCCGAGACCTGCGGCTCCGAAATAAAAAAGCCCGGCCATTCCGGCTGACCCATAGCGCACCAGCCACGGCGCTGCCAGAAACAGGATGGTCCCCGCCGACGAGCCTACGTAATTCGGAAGTTTAAACCATTCCGGCACGCGCGATCGCATCAAAAAATGGGCGAGCACAAACATCACCAGCGGTAGTTCAAACGCATGGGCATGCGTCACATCGACCAATTGGCTGAATGAATTCATCCGTGCGACGATGGCCTCGTTCTCAGCCGGTAGCGAATTCAGATCGACCGCGCTCCCGGTGTCGGGCCCGTACCGTGCCACCAAACCCTTGGGATAACGGGCGACTTTGTCGTAGATATTCAAGCCGGCCACCGCAAATGCCGCCAGCATCGTCAACAAAAACAGCGTCACTAGAATGCGAGGAACTCCCCGGATACGGCGACCTGCCCGTGGGATGCCTCCCGGTTCACGCAAGCCAATTCACTGTTGGCGTCGAAGCGGCTGAACACCCGTTCTATGCGCTCACACTCGCGCATCGCCTCCGCGGCGGCGTCGCGCGCACGATCTTCGTCTTCTCGCAGAAATGTTTAGGGTACATGGGGCCATCCACGAAGAATCGGGGTCAAAAGAATCGGGGTCCAAGACGCTATGATCGGCTATTCTCATTGCCTGGCCCGGCCAAGCCTTGTTGACGCCGGTACTCCGTGGCCACGGTGTAGTCGATCTTGCGTTGTGCCGACTGTAGCTGGAGATCGGCGAGCGATCGCCGCCTGATCGCGCTGTGCGCTTCGCAGGTCAGGGCGCGATTCAAGCGCCGCTTTGACCAGTTCCGCTTTCGGTATGCTTGCCGCGCCCACGCGGAGGATAGGGCCAAGCAGGAAGCGACCTGAGCGCCGACGTGAGGGACTGCCCGGGGTGGTACGTCACTTTCCCGGTCGTGCGACTCCCCAGGGGCGTGGGGGAGGATCTTTCACGCCAGCCCCGCTACGAGGGCCAGGTTTTCGCGCCAAAAACGCTTGACGAAACGGTAAGGGAGTCCGATTGCCAGTTAGTCAACCGAGAGTTTTGTGCCTCGGGTATCCGCGGCGGGGCGCGACATCTTCTCGATGCGATAATCCAGCAGGTCGCGCAGGCCCTTCAGCACTTCGACACGCGCGTTGCGGAAGTGCTCGTTCGCCGACTCCGGCACGTTCAAGGCTTGGCGCACGGCGCGGGAAAGCTCTGGGCCCATGCCCGAGCAGACACAATCAGGACAGTTCTTTTCGGCCATCAATTGCTCCTCTTCTGATTATCCGCTGCTTCGAGCTCCACGGTGAGGTAGCCCGCTTCGAGGCGAGCTCGCTTGGGCATCAGCGCCACCATGGTGGCGGGCAGGCCAATGTGCCGCCGCAGCGCGCCGATTTCCACGACGAGTTCATCGTTCTTCTTGAAGAGATTGACCTCGCCCTTTTCGGCAAAGGGTAAATGGAGGCGGACGGCGTAGCGATCGTCGCCGGCCAGTTTCTCAAAAGTGTAGGCGCGCTCCGTTCGCAAAGCCAAGGAGGGGTCCTCGTCGTCGCCGTAAGCGGCGGCCGCGAGCCGCTCCAGCCGCTCCATGCCGACCACTTCTTCGGTGAACAACGGCACTTGACGCAGCTGAATGGGCTGGAAATAACCCGCCATCTCGCCCAGTACTCGTTGCTGCGATTCGCGCCAACCGGTGAAAAAGCTATCGGTAACTCCTGGGGGTAAAACGCGGTTCACAATGACGTCATCCACCGTCAAGCCATGCAACGAGAAATAGACAAAAGCCCGTTGCGTTTCGCGCATCACCATCTGCTCAGGGTTAGTAACTAGCCGCACCGAAGTGACCGTGGGATTTTCGAGAAGTTCATCGATTCCCTCCAAGCGCCGGAATAAGTCGAGGATGTTTCCAAAGTAAGAGTCAGAGGGCAACTCCACGGGCGAGATGCGATTGGCTAGCGGGCGCACGGCCTTGAGTAACGTGCGCTGCATGGGAAAGATATGTTTCATATACCAATCGAGCGTTCGCGGCATGGAGATGAAGCGAATGCTTTCGGCGGTGGGCGCGCAATCCAGCACGATGACATCGTACTGTCGGTTCTTGCGGTAGAGGTTGACGTACATGAGCGCACTGATCTCTTCCATACCCGGAAAGATGGCAAGTTCCTCGGCTTCGACGCCGCCGATGCCGGTGGTTTTGAGCACGCTGGTGATGTAGGAAGCAATCTCGCCCCAGTGGCGCTTTACCTCGCGTTGGATGTTGACTTCAAAGATGTCGAGGTTGGGGCGCAGGATAAGCGGCTCGGAGGTGCGGCCGTGGAAGAGGTCGCCGGGCAGGTTGAAGGAGTCAGCGAGGGAATGCGCGGGGTCCACGCTCATAACGAGCGTGCGATAGCCGCGCTGGGCAAGCCGCAGGCCCGTGGCGGCGGCCAGGGATGTCTTGCCGGTGCCGCCTTTTCCGGAATACAGAAGGATCCGCATGATCCTTTGATGCTCGCCAAGCTGCGAGGGGCGGGATGAATTCGGTACGCACTGAGGTGCGGAAGCGGTTTAACTGCCACACCGGCGATTGGAATTCCCTGCATTTGAGGGCGAATCAGCAACTCAATGGGGGAAGTTTAGCAAGTCCTGACGAGAATCAATGTGGGGCCCGCCGGGTACTCAGGTGTGAAGTGCCGAATATTCCTGCGACTGGCAGGCCTTTAGACCTTTCGGCCCCCTTTCGGCCCCTGTCCTTTTGCGGCCTGAAGTATTTTGGCCGCTTTCGGCCCGCCCGTGCGCTAAGAGTGTTGAGGAGGCGAATATGACGCGGGAAGCGAACCACATCACGACGGCGAACCTGCGACGCTTCCTGAGCGAATCCTCTCCCGTGTTACCATCACGGGCCATGAGACCGATTCGGCCGGAACGTTGGACTCGCATCAGCGAGCTCTACCATCACGCGCTCGAATTGCCTTCGGCTGACGTCGCGGCTTACCTCGCCGGGGAGTGTGGGCCGGATGCCGGGTTGCGGGCCAAGGTGGAAGAGCTCTTGCGCGAGGCTGACGAGACGCACTCGCTGGTAGCTCTCCCCGTGGCGATGCCGGCCGGGTTAACCGCTGGGGCGCAATTGGGCCACTACGAGATCCTAGCGAAGCTCGGCGAAGGTGGCATGGGTGTCGTCTACAAAGCCGTCGACCGCCGCCTGGGCCGCACTGTCGCCCTAAAGGTCTTGCTGCTGCACCACACCACCGGGACAGACCGGCATCGCTTTGCCCGCGAGGCCCAGTCCGCTTCCGCGCTCCATCATCCCAACATCGTCACCATCTATGAATA
>JAYVUQ010000393.1:0-4929 GCA_043787785.1 Bryobacteraceae bacterium | reverse complement strand
CGTTTCAAAGAGGATGCCGTGCTCCTCTCCGGTCATGTCGAACTGCTCTCGCAGCGATTCCACCAGCGGCGTCAAATCCACTGGCTGATAATGCAACGCCAGTTGGCCGCTCTCCGCCTGCGATAGTTGCAACAGCGCCCGCACAATCTGGCTGATGCGTTCCACGTCCTGCAGCGCGGTCAGAATCGACTCCTGATACTGCTCTGGGGTCTTCGCCGTCATCAACGCCACCTCCAGGTGCCCGCGAATCACGGTGAGCGGCGTTCGCAATTCGTGGGACACATCGGTAGAAAACTGGCGCACCTGATGGAACGATTGTTCCAGCCGTTCCATCATGCCGTTAAACGTGGCCACCAGGTTCTGCAGTTCGTCGTTGGAGCCCGGTGGAGCCAGCCGCAAAGCCAGGTTCGTGCCACCGATGGCCTGGGCGGCATTGGCGATCTCCACCAGGGGCGCCAGGGCTCGTCCAGCAAACCACCAACCGGTCCAGGTAATTAACACCATCCCCAACGGCAACAGTAAAAAATAACCCCGGGTGAACCGCCTGAGGATCTCGTCGGATCCTTCGAGCGAACTGCCCAGCGCCACAAAGTAGCGCTTCTGCCCATCGATCAGCACACCTTCCCGAATTACGTAGTCCTGGCGCTGCTTCAGCAAGGGGCGATTCGCGGCCAATACGGACAGCACCTCGGCCTTGGGCTCCAGGCCAATACTGCGATAGAGCGACGATGCCTCCAGAATCTCACCGGTGTCGTCGGTGAGCAGAAACGCACCGTTGCGTAAGCGCGAGACGATGGCGGCTTCGTCGGGATCCTGGCGATCATAAAACCACACCGGCTTGTTCTGCTCCATGCGCAGAAAGCCCTTCACTTCGCCGAATTCTTCTTCGAGCGTGAGTTCGATTTGACGGCGGGAAGCAGCCGAAAGCAGTGCACGAAACCCAATACCGATGGCGACCAGCGCCAAGGTAAAGAGCACGACGTAGCTGACGGTGAGCCGAAAGCGCAAGTTGCGGGCAAAAGCGCGCCAGCGAGGTGGCCCCGGCACCGTCATCGGGATTATTCGCCCGGACCGCTCGTCACCGCCGCGGCAGATTCCGTATGAGGGGTCTTCCCGGCCGATGGCTCCTCCACCAGGTAGCCCACGCCGCGCACGGTATGAATCAGCTTTTCGGTATAACGATCATCCACCTTGGCCCGCAGATGGCGAATATAGACGTCGACGATATTTGTCAGCCCGTCGTAGTCCATGTCCCAAACATGTTCCACAATCATCGTGCGGCTCACCGGCCGGCCCTTACTGCGCATCAGGTATTCGAGAATCGAAAATTCCTTGGGCGCCAAATCAATCTGCTCGCTACCGCGATTCACCTTACGGCGAATGCAATCGAGCACCAGGTCGCCCACCTGCAAGCGTTCCGGCATCGGCTGGCCCCGGCGCAAGAGCACCCGCGCCCGCGCCAATAACTCCACGAACGCAAAGGGCTTCGTCAGGTAATCGTCCGCGCCCAGTTCCAAGCCACGGACCCGATCGTCTACGCCTCCCCGCGCGCTTAAGATCAGCACCGGCGGGCTCGACTTCCGGTTACGGATTTTCTCCAGCACTGTCAACCCATCCATGTCGGGAAGCATCATGTCCAGAATTACGAGATCGTAATCGGTCTGGTGAATCAGTTCCATGCCCGTCGCGCCATCGCCCGCCAAATCCACCGCGTAGCCCGCGCTTTCCAAACCCCGCGCCAGAAAGTCGGCGATCCGTTTTTCGTCCTCAACTACGATTAGCCGCATATCGCCCTAAATTTATCATGTCCAGCGGGGTTATCCTAACAGGTGATGCTCGCTTGGCCCGGGAAACATTTTTTTGGCAGTCTGTTTTCGAGACGGACGCTGCTGGCGGAAATGGTCCGCCGCGATTTCACGCGGCGTTTTGTCGGTTCCAGCGTCGGGTGGCTTTGGATGATCGTCCATCCTCTGGTACTGCTAGCCAGTTGGACCTTCGTCTTTCATTACTGCCTTGGCATGCGCGTCCCGCCGGGGCAACGCACGGGCAACTATACGCTTTTTCTCTTTTGCGGCCAGCTACCCTGGTTGCTCTTTCAAGACACCGTCGCGCGTTCCTCCACTTGTCTAGTAGAGAATTCAAACCTGATTACCAAAACCCTGTTCCCCTCCGAAATGATCCCCATCTCCATCTTTCTCTCGTCCCTGGTGAACCACGTGATGACCTTGGCCCTCGCCCTGGTAGCCGTGGCGATTTGGGGAGAGGGCCTCTCGGCCTGGCCGATGCTGCTGCCCGCTTACATCCTGCTGCTGGGCCTCTTCAGCGTCGGGTTGGGCTGGATCGTCGCCAGTCTCCAGGTCTACCTTCGAGATACTTCGCAGTTCACCCTAGTCGCGCTCACCCTATGGTTCTGGGTGACCCCCATCTTCATCACGATCGAACAGGTGCCGGCGCGCTTCCGTTTTTTGATGCACCTGAACCCGCTCTCGGCGGCAGTCACCTCTTACCGCGACTTACTGCTCGTGAATAAAGCGCCCAACTGGCCGGAACTCGCCTGGCTGACCCTCGCCGCCGCTACGGTCTTTCTGCTCGGCGGCCTGCTCTTCCGCCAATTGAAGCGCGGCTTCGCGGATGTGTTGTAGCCTATGCACACCGCTTTCTCTGGATACGATCGGGTAACTCTCTAACTCAACATGTGTGGAATTGCAGGCTTTACTCATCTGGATGATCGCGCGCCCTCTGGACGCATGCGGCGAGTGACCGATACGCTTCACCATCGCGGCCCCGACCAATCAGGCATCTGGGAATCCGAAAAGGTCTCTCTCGGCGCCGTCCGTCTGAAAATAATTGACTTGGCCGGCGGCGATCAACCGATGATCAGCCCGGACGGCAATACCGTCCTAGCCTTCAACGGCGAGGTGTATAACCACGCCGAACTGCGCCACGAACTCGAACAGCGCGGCCATCGCTTCCAGTCCCGTTGCGATACCGAAGTAGTGCTCAAGGCCTTCCTCGAATGGGACACCGATTGCTTCAAGCGCCTGCGTGGCATGTTCGCCATCGCCCTGTGGCAGGAAGAGCAGCAACGCCTGGTTCTGGTCCGCGATCGCGTCGGCATCAAACCCCTGTACTTCTATCAGCGTGGCCTCGACCTCTACTTTGGCTCCGAACTAAAAGCTATCTTCGAACACCCCGAGATCGACCGCCGGCTGGATCTCGAAGGCTTGAGTTACTACTTATCGCTCAACTATGTCCCCACTCCGTATACGTTGGTCGAAGGAGTTACGAAGCTGCGGCCGGGCTACTGGATGGAGTGGCGTGGGGGTGACGTAAAACACGAATGTTACTGGACTTTGTCCCTCTGGCCGGAACAACAACACACCCTCGAGAGTGCCAAAGACGAACTCGACCAGTTACTCAAGAGCTCGATCCGCGAGCATCTCGTCTCCGACGTCCCACTCGGAGTCTGGGCCTCCGGCGGACTCGATTCGTCCACCATCCTGCACTACGCCGCCGGCATGACCACTCAAAAGCTCAAGACGTTTTCGGTTTCCTTCCGCGGCAAGAGCTTCGACGAAAGTAAGTACTTTCGCGAGGTGGCTGCGCAGTACGGCACCGAACACGAGGAGTTCGACTTACAGCCAGAAAGCGAGTTGCCGGACGTCATTGAACGCATGAGCTACTTTGCCGATGAGCCCAGTGCCGACTCTGGCGCCCTGCCCGTCTGGTACTTATCGCAAATGTGCCGCAAGCACGTCACGGTGGCACTTAGTGGAGAAGGTGCCGACGAATTGTTTGGCGGCTACTCCACTTACTTGGGCGACGAGTATGCCGGGAAGGCGCGGCGAATCCCAGCCTGGGCCCGCCGTGCAGCCCTGGCCGGCTTGCAATTATGGCCCGTATCCGATGACAAGATCAGTTTTGAATACAAACTGAAGCGACTCCTGGGCGGCAGTCTGCTGGACCCATTAACCGCCCACCTCTACTGGAACGGCACGCACTCCGACACCGAGCGAAAGAGCCTCTATCGCCATGACGGCCGCCGCGCCGTCCGCGACCTCTTTCGCTGGATGCCCGGAGAGTATGCACAATCTGGACCATTGAACCAATTTCTCTGGGCCGATCAACGCTATTACCTCACCGACGACATCTTGAATAAGTGCGACCGGATGAGTATGGCCCACTCGCTCGAAGTCCGGCCACCGTTCCTTGACCATCGGGTGATCGAGTTCGCCAATAGCCTGCCCGAACATTTGAAGATTGCGCCCGAAGCGTCAACCCGGGATGGCCGCTTGAAGTATGTCCTCCGCAGCTTGATGCGTGACAAATTACCCCCCGCCGTGCTGGACCGGCCTAAGCAAGGCTTCGATATTCCGACTCACCATTGGTTCCGAACCATCCTGAAACCGCTCTTACTCGACACGCTTAGCCCGGGTAATGTCCGCGCCACAGGCCTTTTCGACGAACAGGTCCTAGCCACAACTATTCAACGTCACCTTGACCGCGAAGCGAACCTCGGCTATCACCTCTGGGGCTTACTCACTCTATTTCTGTGGATGAAACGATGGAACATACAACCCGCCGCGCGGAGTTAGTCGTCCTGCTGATGGCGGCGGCGATTTACCTCGTCAGCGTCCTGGCCCCGCCATTTCTCATGGATGACGTGGACGCCGTTCAAGCTGCGATCGCGAAAAACATGCTCTCGTCCGGTGACTGGGTAACGGCGCGGCTCGATGGTGTTAAATATCTCGAAAAGTCACCCCTGGTCTATTGGATGATGGCCACCTCGTTCGCCATCTTTGGCGTGGCGGACTGGGCCGCCCGCCTGCCTATTGGCTTGTCGATCCTGGCCCTCTGCTCCGTCACCTTTCGGATGGGCCGCTGGGCCTTTGACGAACTAACTGGCTTCTATGCCGGGCTCATCATGGC